>BTTC01000008.1:0-18179 GCA_036244935.1 bacterium
GCTGGCGCAACTCCAGCCGTATATATACGGAACGGGGATGCTGCTATTCATTGCCGGTCTGTTCGTTTCAGGATTTCTGGGAGCGCCCCGCAAGACATACGGGGTTGGCTGGACGGATAATCCCGTCGTGCTCGCATCGTTAACCATGATGGGCGTCGGAACCTTGCTGGCCGTCATAGGCGGCGCCGCGTTTGTGCTTTATACGGGGATGACGTTAATAAAAGAAAATCGTGTTGCGCATGTTGTACAAAAACCTCATTCCCCGGCGGCACGGAAGGATTGAAGCGTTGGCGTTAACCGGCGTTCGTTTGCCGAAAAATTTTGAATTCCTTTTCGACTTGCCTTATCGCAAAACGGTTATTAAAAAGTTCGGCGACCGTTGCGGCAAGTGCGGTTACGGCCTTTATCATGTTGGCCTCTCCGTGTTTTGAAACTACGGCCTTCAAAAAATCGCGCGAGTGATTTACCGCCCCGCCGCCCACGCCGTATTCCGGGTGTAGAGACGGTACCACAAGGCTCAGGTTCCCGATGTCCGACGAACCCATGCCGTGCGTTTCCGAAACGGAGGATTCCTTTAATCCCGCCTTCTGCATGAAGCGCGAAAAAATTGAACCAAGCGTGCGGTTCGGCTCAAACGGATGGTAAACAAGCGGATTTTTTACTATTTTAAGTCTGCACCCAGTAGAAAGGGCCGCGCCGCGCGCGCAGTCGGTAACTTTTTTCAGCATCGTTTTGAACTCCGGCATCGTCAGCGCGCGCACCATGAACTTTGCCGATGCGCGCTCTGGAATGATGTTCGGCGCATCGCCGCCTTTTGTTATGATACCGTGCACGCGGCTGAAATCCGGCATCTGCTGGCGTGCGGCGCTGATATTGCTGAACAAAGCGATAACCCCGTCCAGCGCGTTTATGCCTTTTTCGGGATGCGCCGCCGCGTGGGAGGCTTTGCCGTAAAAATGAAAATCCAGTTCCATAACCGCAAGCATTCGCGCCACTGAACGATTCAGGGTAGAAGGATGCACCATAAGCGCGGCATCGCAATCCTTGAACCAGCCTTCTTTTATCATCAAGAGTTTGCCGCCGCCGCCTTCTTCGGCGGGCGTGCCGATGACATTTATAGTACCGCATCCTTGTCCGAGGGTTCTTTTAACGGCAACGGCCGCGCCGAACGCGGAGGCGGCTATCATATTGTGGCCGCATGCGTGGCCGATCTCCGGCAGCGCGTCGTACTCCGAAAGAATCGCAATAACCGGTTTATTCTTTTTACCTTTCCAGGTAGCTTTGAAGGCTGTATGAAGTTTTCGTTTGCCGCGCTTTATTTTGAATCCTTCTTTTTCCAGTGCGGCGGCAAGAAAACCCGCGGCGAATTTTTCCTTGAAACAAAGTTCGGGCGTTTCAAAAATCCGTCTGCTGATACCTGTAATTTCCGGTGCAAGCCGCGTTACCTCACGCTTTATTAAGGCGAAGGTATCGCTCATGTCATGATGTTCCGCGCAACCCGGATGTAGTTCAGTCCCTTCGGTATCTTATCGTCTTCGCAATAATTGCACTCCGCCAGCAGTTTTATATCTTCAAGCGTCCGTTCATCACCCTCGAATTCCACTTCTTCCAGCCTGAGGTCCGCAGCCCGCCCGCCCGCTTCCAGAAGGTCAAGCACGGATCTTGCGTCGAACTTCCTGTCGCCCACGTACATGAAAATATCGGTGCCGTGTTCTTCCACGACCAACGTAATGTAATAGGCGGGCCTTGCGTGGAAACCGGCTGGCTTTGGAACCGGCACCTTTATCCGCTTTTTCCTCGCAATGCGCGACATGATCTTTTCCGATACCTGTTTGCCCGCCATGATGTACTTGTGCACGTAGAAAAGACTGAAGTGCGAAATAAGTTTTAATACAATGTACTTGTCTACGATCTTCGCAATTTTCTTCCGGCTTTCGTCGGAATGAATCCCTTTTTCATGCCGTTCGTAAAAGTGGATCAGCCAGCGCGCCATCTCAAGAAGATGCATCGGTATGGAAATATACGCGCGGAGATTTATCAGGTTCTGTTCGCTCTGCTCACGGATCGGCCTGCCTACGTGCGTATCGTATTCGGACTGAATATTGTGAAGCGAGTTTTCCAGTATTTTTATGTTTGTTTCGCTTATGCGCGACGGGATCATTTTCGCGAGTTCCTCGGGGTCGAGCCTCCTTCCGTAACGGTCGCGGTGTATCTTGATGGCGATCTTGCGGTAGCTTTCCACAATTCGCATTACCCTTTCTTCGGACGTTTTATACCCATCCTCCATAAGGTTTCGCGGCAGCTTCAGCTTTTTCGGAACGGCCTTAAAGGCCCCTGATTTAACTTCTGGAGCGCACTGGATGCACCCTCTGAATTTCAGTTCCTCTATGGCGTTATGCACGAGGTTTTCCAGGATGGAGTTTATGTAGTTAAGCGCTTCAAGCCCGTGAATGATGAACTCCTCTGAAGAGTTTTCGGATTCCGCCGGATTGTAATCAGTATATCGATACAGAATGTGGCTAAGCTGAAACGATGCGATTGCAAAATTTCTTATGCTTGCCACGAGTTCGGAAAAATAGTGCCAGGTTGCGTTTTCCCTTGCGCCGTAATCGTCCAGGAACGTTTCGAGCTTTTCAGCTTCGTTCATAAGAGTGAAATAATACCTGGTGGAAAAAGTGCCCCTGTCCACAGAAAGACCGGAAGCAATGCGAAAAAGGGAAATGGCATTCTCCCTCAGAGGTTCAAGGAACTCGTCCTCCGGGATTATCTTGTGAAGAGAACGGTTCAGAAGCGGCGGGATGCCGGATTGTCCGTCTTTGGGTTTTTCCGTATCGGTTGTTTCGGCTTTTGATACCATGTCATTAATTTATCAAGTATACCTACAATATTAAACCTGAAACGCTTTGCAGTCAAAAAAAGCATCAAATAAATAAAAGCTCATCTGCAAATTAAAGCATATTGCTTTACCATGTATACGATGTACGTGCGTAATGTGTTGATATTCAAGTCTGTTTGAATTTTTATCGTATCTGCTGAAACTTAAAACGCTATAAATGAGAAATGCGCGTCCTGCTAACGCTTGTCATGGTGAGTTCGTGTTAAACCACCCCATGGACGTGAGCCGTTACAAACGGCAATTTTCGCAAACAACGTCGTGGACATGGTTTTTTTCTACAGGTCTCTGTTTATCAACCCGGCCAGCCGCATGCGGTCTATTCCCGGTTCATCCCTGGCGCCGCCGGACACGCCCGAACGAAAACCGGCTACGCCGGGTTGCAACTTCGTCAGCCATCCAATGTCGTTTACCCCAAGACCTCCGGCAAGCGCGGAGGAAAGGCGCAGGTCGCGGCAACGCTCGACAAACCTTCTTATATCGCGCATCTCCATGTGGCCGGTCAATCCGGCGCAGGTCTTGTGAAACGTATCCAGCATACAGCCTTCGATTCCCGCGTTACGGGCGATTTCGGGGAGTTTCAGTATTTCTATTTCGCTTGAGCCGATCAAATCCGCATAGCCGACGGCGATAAATTCGGCGTCAAGCCCTCTGCTGACCGACGCAAGAAAGTCCGCAGCCTCCACGCCGTCCGTAAAGCGGTAAAGCCCGACCTTTACGATGTCCGCTCCTGCAAGAACCGCTTTTTCCGCTCTTGATCGAAATAACAAAACATCGTTATACGCATCCCCGATAGCAACCGAAACGGGGATACCAAGCGGAATACGGGCGCGAATTTCTTTTATTATCCTGATATCCGGCATACCCAAAGAGCCGGTTGACGGATCCTTTATATCAACTATATCGGGCGGAGTTTCACATACCGCATCACACTCGACCGGATCGATCAAACTGACCAGAACCTTTATACGAATACTCCTATTATGGTTCTATCGGGTCAAAAGTCCAACACCGGCGAACCACCTTTTTATATTGCATGGAAGCTCTGCATATTTTTCGATTTTACGAAATCTCCTATTGCGGCTCCGGTTTCGGCGACGAGCCCATGATGTTGTATCCGCCGTCCACATGTACAAGTTCACCTGTAACCCCGCTTGCAAGATCAGAGCAAAGGTACAGCGCGCTCTTGCCCACGTCTTCGGTTGTAACGTTGCGCCTCATAGGGGCAGTGGCGGCGTGGTGTTTCAGCATACTCCTGAAATCGCCTATGCCGCTTGCCGCGAGCGTCTTGATCGGCCCGGCGGATAAGGCGTTTATCCTGATACCCATCGGCCCGAGGTCCGCCGCCAGGTATCGCACCGACGCCTCCAGCGCGGCTTTGGCCACGCCCATGACGTTGTAGTTTTTCACCACCTTTTCGGCGCCGTAATACGAAAGGGTTATTATGCTGCCGGAACGGTTCTCCATCAGCGGCGCGGCGTGTTTGACTATATTTACCAGCGAGTATACGGATATATCCATAGCCAAATGAAAACCTGCCCGGCTGGTGTTGAAGAACTCCCCTTTCAGTTCGCTACGGTCGGCAAAAGCCACGGCATGGATCAGTATGTCCAAAGAGCCGTACTTTTCCTTCCAGAGCTTGAAAAGACGTTCGATTCGCGAATCGTCGGCAACGTCGCATTCCTCCACGAATTCTGCGCCCACCGACTCGGCCAGAGGTTTTGCGCGTCTGCCTATAGACTCGTTAACGTATGTGAATCCCAACGTGCAACCGTGCTCTTTAAGCTGACGCGCGATACCCCATGCGATAGATCGGTCGTTGGCAACGCCGAAGACAAGCGCCGTTTTCCCTTCAAGTAAAGCCATGTATAAATTCTCTTTATATTTCCGCGGATATGTAAAAAGTTCTCAACAAGGCTAACGGAATCGCTCGTAAAGGTCAATTGCGGCGAAGTGTGGATTACCAGAAACGGGAAGCCGAAATTGTTTGTTCAGGTATGGAGCTGCGCGTCTATCAGCGGGGAACGGGAATAGCTTCAAGAAACTCCTCGTTTGAAGCAGTTTCTGTGAACTTTTTCAGGAACATCCTGTATTTTTCTCCCCTTCTGTCATCCAGCATGGCTCGCCTTAAAAGCGTAGTCTTTTTCAGCATCTCAAACGACAACAGTTTTTCTTCTTTTCTGGTTCCGGATTTCTGGAAATCCACGGCGGGGAATACTCTTGCGTCGGCGAGGCTGCGGTCCAGAACGATTTCGCAATTGCCCGTGCCCTTGAATTCCTGGAATATCAGTTCGTCCATCTTGCTGCCGGTATTAACTAGTATGGATGCGATTATAGTAAGGCTGCCTTTACCATCGATGTTTCTGGCGGCGCCGTAAAATCTTCTTGGGAACTCAAGCGCCCCGCTTGATAGACCGCCGGTGAGCGTTTTTCCGCGGCTGTCGAAATCACGGTTGAACGCGCGGCTCATGCGCGTAAGAGAGTCCACCATCAAAACCACATCCCTGCCGGATTCAACCAGTCTCTTTACCCGTTCGAACAGCAGCTGCGATGCGCGTATGTGTTCCCTTACCGGCCTGTCGAAATCGGTTGATATTATTTCCGCGTCAATAGTCCGCTTGAAGTGAGAGGACTCCTCGGGACGCTCATCTACCAGCAGTAGGATGAGATGAGCATCGGGATAGTTATCAATCACGCCGTGCGATATTTCCTCTATCATCGTTGTTTTTCCGGATTTGGGCGGCGAGACAATAAGAACGCGCTGTCCCTTTCCTATCGGAACGAACATATCGACAATACGGGTGGACAACGGGTATTTGCCGGTTTCGAGTATAAGCTGTTCCTCCGGGTCCAGGGCGGTTAGCTTTTGGAAGGGCGTGCATCTTTGAGCCAGTTTAGGGTCCATGCCGTCTATCGATTCCAGGGAATCGATAGAGACGTTTGGCTGGTTTTTCAGCACCCTGCCCCTGCCCGCTATCTCCATGCCGGTTCTTAATCCATGACTATGTATGAGTTTGGGAGACAGGTACGGATCGGTTGCGGAAACTCTGAATCCTTCGTCGGCGGACCTTAAAAAGCCATATCCTTTCTGAACGACTTCAAGTATGCCGGAAGAGACGCCCTGATCGTTTTTCGACGGTTGTTTGCGTTTTTCTCCAGCTGTATTTTCAGGCATAGTATATTCCCATATAAATATTGCGATAACCGGTTTGTTTCCCAACCGATTTAAGGAAACGTGAATCAGACCGGAATTAATGTAAAGATTCTATCCGTTCTTGCGGAGTTAATATTTCGGTTAAACGAACACCAAACTTTTCGTTTATTACAACAACCTCTCCCTTGGCAACAAGCTTTTCGTTAGCCATTACCTCCAGTGGTTCACCCACAAGTTTGGTAAGTTCTATAACCGACCCCTGTCCAAGCTGCAGCAAGTCGTTTATAAGCATTTTAGCCCTGCCCAACTCAACCGACAGGTTAAGCGGGATGTCCAGGATCATGTCTATCTTGGAAGCGTCCGCAAGCTCTTCAGCGGCGGCAGGTTTAGCGACCGCCACAGCCTCTTCTTCCTTGGGTTTATCTGAGGCATCGCGCAGCATACCGCGCTGTTTCTCCAGATCCTCGGAAGCTGCTGCCCAGAGATCCTCTTCTTCTTTCGGACTTTCTTCGTCTTCTGCCATCTCTCCCTCTACCTTATATCATACTTTGCGCTTTGTGAAATTCCAAAGTTGAATTTTTTATCCTTGCCTCTTCACAACGCTTGAAATCCTGACCGCCTTGTTTCCCCTTAACACGCCTGGGTACCCGAGGAATTTTTTTACGCCCCCCACGTATATGGCCAGCTCATCTGTGACATCGGTATCCAGCTGCAATATGGAGCCTTCCTTGAGTTCCATGAAATCCCTTGATACGACCTTGGTTTCTCCCAGTCTGACATTAACATCCACCTCCGCGACCGTAAGCCTCTCGTGCAGTCTCTTTACCCACGTAAGGTCCAGTTCCATCTGGTCGCTCTGAAAACCGGCCTTGAGTTTACCGATTATCGGTTCGATGGTGGAATAGGGAAGACAGACCGTAAGGGTGCCGGAGACCTGATCCATCTCAACTTCAAAGAGGATAACCACCACAACATCGGTAGGCGGAACGATGGCGGCAAACTGCGGATTGACCTCCGAACGCACAAAGGACATCTTTACGTCGTGTATGGGGTTCCATGCCTTTTCAAGGTCATGAAGCATCATCATGACAACCTTTTTAATGATTTTCTGTTCGATGGATGTGAAGTCGCGACCCTCTATTTTCATTTTCGCCTCGCCGGAGCCGCCGAAGAAAGAGTCCACCAAAGCGAAAACCATCTTTGATTCGGCCACCAGAAGGGCGAACCCCCGAAGCGGGTTCATTCGGAAGATGTGCAAAGACGCCGGCACCGGCAGCGATTTTACGAATTCCCCGAATTTTACCGTGTCCGTGGAAACCGCGCTGATGTCCAAAACCTTTCGCAGCGCCGCGGACAGCGAGTTGCGGAAAAGGCGCGAAAACCTCTGGTTTATGATATCAAGCGTGGGCATACGCCCGCGTATGATCCTTTCCTGGCTGGTAAGGTCATACGGTATTACGCCCGAATCGTCCTCCAGCTCTTCGGCCTCTGTTTCAATCTCCCCGTCGCTTACGCCGCGAAGAAGGGCATCGACCTCATCCTGTGATAATATCTGGCTCATAGTTGGCCGTTTTCACCTCGCAATAGTTATCTATGTTAATATTACTATTTTTAGTCACTGTATAACAAATTCCACGAAAAATATGTTTTTAACCATTCCCGATTTCAGCATTATATTGACCCTTGTAAGTATTTGTTCTTTAAGTTTTCTTTTGCCGCCTACCGTCAAAACATCATCCGACGCTTTGTCTGAAAGAACGGTTATTATCGTATCTTTTATCTGGGGCATCTTGTTTGTCAGTTCCTCGGCCAGCAATGGGTCGCCCAATTCAAACTGCATGCTCACTTTGAGGTAGCGTTTACCGGAATCATCCGAAAGATTAACTATGAAGGGATCGATAGCTATGACATCGCCGATTTTGGCTGCATCACCCTCTTTCGCTTTATCGGCGGTGGATTTACCACCTTCCTGATCGCCGCCTTGGGTAACCTGCCGGTATGCGATGAAACCGCCCACGCCTATAAGCCCCAAAAGCAATACCGCTATAACTAATATCAGGATCAGCTTTACCCCGGATTTCTTTTTCTCCGGAACTTCCGATTCTTTTCCTTCTTCTTCTTCCTGTTCGACGGCCATGTCAGGTCCTCCTCAAAAAGATTCCTTTTTGAACTGTTTTATAACAATTTCAATGCGCCGGTTGCGCTTCCGGTAGCTTTCACTTATGTTGCCCACCTTTGGATGGTAAGAGGAACGCCCCTTGATATCCATACGTTCCGGTGTGAGATCCCCTTTGTTCAAAAAATAACGGTAAACCGATGCCGCGCGTGCTACAGACAACTCCCAGTTCGATGCAAGCGTACGCGACCGGAAAGGCATATCATCGGTATGCCCTTCGATTATTATTTTGTTATTCGACATGGAAAGAATGGAATTGATCCTGTCAAGTAGCGGCAGAAGCGCCGGCGAAAGCGTGGCGCCACCTTTTTCAAACAACCCATCGTCGGAAAGCACAACGGAG
The DNA here is from genome assembly GCA_036244935.1 of bacterium. Taxonomy (GTDB): domain Bacteria; phylum Nitrospinota_A; class UBA7883; order JACRGQ01; family JACRGQ01; genus BTTC01. The sequence goes on from BTTC01000008.1 coordinate 8,567, forward strand.
AAATCGCGTCCGTGCCTTTCTATGTCGACTCCGCTTATCAAAACTGACCCGACCAGTTTCTTGAAATCGCCGGGTCTTGCTTCAGCCGTCTGAAGCTCCTTGCTTCCAATCCGCAAAAACCTTTTGAACGAGTCGATATCCATACTTGGCGGAGATAGATACGGTTTGAAAGAGGGAGGCGTTACTACGGTCTGTTCAGAAAACCCCAGCACTCCCAAACCTCCGGTGAAAAGTGAGAACATCTCCTGAATTACCTGCTTGTCCATGGACGACATGGAAATCATAAGCACGAAAAATGTTATGAGAAGCTGCAGCAGATCGCCGAAGGTTACCATCCAGGCATCCTTGTCAATTTCTTCAATTTCTTCTCCTTTGCTCTTCTTCTTTTGATAAACGCTTACCTCTGCCATGTTCAGATTCTTGAGCGGTCCAGTATAAGCTCCAGCCTGTCTTTAAATTGCTGCGTTTTCGGTCCCATGCCGGTTTTATGAAGCGGCCTTGTGAAACCGTATCCGGCTATTGCTACCCTTTCGGGTGCGGCGTCCTGATATTTTACAAGGTACCTTGCGGCGGCGCCGGCGCGCGCGTAAGAAAGCGACCACTCGTCGGGATACGGGCCGCCCATGTGCGAACCCGGCTCCGCGTGGGCGATTATGTTAATCTCGCCCTTGATATCGGACATCATACGGGATACGGAGTCCAACATCTTTTTCGCCACGGGCTGCAGCGCCGCGCCTCCCTTTGCGAATGTTATACGGTTCGTAAGGAGGACGGTTATTCCCTTACTACCGTACTGGATGCTGACGTCGCTTCCCAGGCCTTCATCGAAAGCATAACTTTCCATACGGTGCAGCATATGCATTACGCTGTCGGTTCCAGCCGTCATTTCGATTGACTGCGGATTCATCTTCTTGTCCCCTTTATTCAGAGCTGTTGGGCTAAGGCCGCTTGTAAGAAGTCCAAGCGTGCCGAGCAGGGATCCCAAGGCCTCGAGTTTTCTTTTGTCATCTATAACCGCGATGGAGTTCAGCACTATAAAAAAGGCTAGCAGAAGCATATTAAGCGTAGTACTGAGCACCAGAAAGGAACCTTCACCTTTCTCATTGCCGAGTATGCGTCTTAATCCTAATATCATTTGAAGGTGGTCTCTCTCAACTTTGGTACCAAAAAGGCGTGGAGTTTTTGTTCGATTATTCGAGGGTTATCACCGGAAGCTATCGAGATAACTCCCTCGACCAGCAGTTCCTTTACAAGTACCTCGTCGGTACTGCGTTTTTTCAGCTTGCCGGACAGAGGTATAAAAACGAGGTTGGCCAAAAGCGCTCCGTAGAAGGTTGTAATAAGAGCCAGCGCCATCGCGGGACCTATGCTTGAGGGATCGTCCATGTTCTGCAGCATCAGCACCAGTCCAATCAGTGTACCCAGCATACCGAAAGCCGGCGCGAAAATGCCGAAAGCCATTACTATCTCCGCGCCTGACTTGTGCCTTTCCTTGATGTACTCTATCTCCGTTTCGAGTACCTTCATGATTATCTGCGGTTCCATCCCGTCCACGGCAAGCTGTATGCCCTTGGCAAGGAAGGGATCGTCAAGCTCGCCGGGTACTTCCTGAAGCGCCAGTATTCCGTCGCGGCGCGCCCGCTGGCCGAAGTCAACCAGCGTCGGTATCATGCCGGCCGCCTCCTTTACTTTGCTGAAAAATGCGTTTTTTATAATCGGAAGCGTACCCAACACGCTTTTAAACGGGTAGTTGACTAATACCGCCGCCACCGTTCCGCCCATCACTATCATCGCGGAGGGGACGCTTACAAAAAGTATGAGGTTGCTGCCGCCTATGGCTCCAACAATGAGCCCCATGCCGCCGACAATCCCCAATATAGTGGCAATATCCATAAATTAGTCTTAATTAGACATAATAACACTCTTGGAAGGCAGAATTCCCATTAAACCTCACAAAAACCCTGCAGACTCGTACTCTTCAGGTATCGGAATTATTCGCCGTAATATGAACACCGGCCACTTCGCCGATATTTTACCGACTATTAGATTCTACTTTATTAGCTCAGACATTGGTTTAAAATATGAAGAAATCAGTTTCATACATCTTCCATACGGATGGCTTCGAGTACCTCCCCGGAGGTCTTCCCCTCCCGTACTTTTTTCATAACCCTGCCGTTGCGGCAAAGACGTACTATCTTCGCCAGCAGCTGGATGTGCAAACGCGGCACCGACTTGGAGCCGATTATCATGAAGACGACATTCACAGGCCTGCTGTCGACGGAGGCGAAATCCACACCTCCCGGAATAACGCCAACCGCTATGGCGGTGTTGGAAATGCCGTCAATCGACGAGTGCGGGATGGCGATGCCCTCCCCTACCCCCGTAGTCGCCATCTTTTCGCGATCCTCCAGTTTTTGTACAAGCAGGTCCGCGCCCGGCTTGTCCAGAACGCCCGCAGTTGAAAGGCATGAAGTCAGCGTTTCAAAAACCTCGTGTCTGGTTTTGCTTTTAAGATCCAATGCGACGAATTCGGGTTTTATATATTCAGCTACGCTCATTTTTTTCCTCGTTAATATCTTTTAAGCGTTTGTTATATTCGCGTTTTAATCCGTAACCTGTTACGAGAAACAAAAACACCACAAAACCGATTATAAGCACCGCTGCGATAAAGACCATTTAAAAATAAAAAAGCTGCTCCGGAGGTTAAAACTTTCACTTGATGGATAATACATCCTGCATATCGTACATTCCCGGTTTTTGTTTTACTATCCACTTTGCGGCCCGTATGGCGCCCATAGCGAAATTTTTTCTGCTTCCCGCCCTGTGCGTTATCTCCAGCCTTTCGCCGGCGCCGCCGAAAATGACGGTATGCTCACCCACAGCGTCTCCCGCACGAAGACTCATAACCGCAATTTCCTCCGGCTTCCTTTCACCCACAAACCCATGGCGACCGTACACACCAACCCTTTCAATATCGCGGCCACAGCCCTGGGCGCATATTTCCGCAAGTCTTAGCGCGGTGCCTGACGGGGCATCCTTTTTATGACGGTGGTGAATTTCCGTTATCTCGATATCATAACCCGCGCCAAGTGTCTTGACTGCCTCCGCTGCCAGCTTGAACATCACGTTCACCCCTACGCTCATGTTCGGCGCCATAACATAGCCGATCTCACCGCTGCGGGAGTTTTTTATAATGAACAGCTGTTCCTCTGAAAATCCGGTGGTTCCCGTTACAAAGGATGCTCCGTGGTCGGCGGCGATGTTGAAGTGTTCCAATGTTGAGTCGGGGGAAGTAAAATCTATCACTACGTCAGCATGGCCGATTACATTGTTGAGGTTATCGTTTACCGGCGGACCGCCTTTTCCGAGACCGAGAAGCTCAAAGAGATCGCTGCCGACCGCGGCGTGACCTTTTTGTTCGGTACCACCGACGAGCCTCAGGCCGTCTTCATGGGATACGCAAAGCGCAATTTCCCTTCCCATCCGGCCTGCTACTCCGGTTACGATTACGCCAAGCATTCTTTCATCTATTTATTGCAACATACGCAATAAATCCGTAATTGAACAATACCATGTCTGTGATATTAACGGGCTTTTGAATGTATATCCGTCTAAAGTGATTTGTGGGCGCCGTCGCAGTATGGAGGATTTTTTGTCTGCTTGCACCCGCAGAAGTATTTATCACCTTTTTCTTCAATTATCAATTCCACGGGGCTGAACTCACCGGCCTTCTGATGCGCGCCGTCGCAAAACGGCTGATTTTTTGAATGGCCGCACGAACACCAGTAATATGTTCCCGGCTCCATATCCTTAACGTACGGCCCGTTCTGGGCATTTTTAGGTTCCGGCATTTTTTACTCTCCTTCTGATAATTCAAAGTTTAAAGCGTCAACGATTTTGGCAATTCTAACATCAAGCCGATAAGATATACAATGACCACGACGCGCAAGCCGGGTTTATATTTATATGAAGTCATCGATTATGGATTACTCAGCACTTTACAGCTTTTTTTTAAAATCTTACGCAAAACTGCCGCGTTTCGTGGGAAGCGGCTACGCGTTCAGACCCATGACGCTTTTCGTGGAGCTTACATACAGGTGCAATTTCCGGTGCGGCATGTGCCAGTTCCACAACCTGCTGGACGACCCCCGCCTTAATGAAGAACAAAACGAAGAACTATCGACCGAAGAAATAAAAAGAGTCATAGATGAGATAATTCCATACGGCCTGGTTTCTTTTACAGGCGGCGAGCCGCTTTTGAGGAAGGACCTGTTTGAGCTTGTACGTCACGCATGCAAAAGGCACAAGGTATATCTGGTCACTAACGGACTTTTGCTTAAGGATGAAATTTCCCGGCGGATGGTGGAACTGGGATGTTCCGGGTTGTTCAGCCGCGGCGTTGCGGCCGTTGGGATATCGGTGGAAGGAACGAACAGAACTCACGACGAAACGGTAAAGGCGCCCGGTTCGTTTGACAAGATAATGCAAAATGCCGAAACTTTTTTGCGTTTCAGACAAGATGCCCGTAAACGCTATCCGCTGGTTGCGCTTAAATGCGTCATAACGCAAAACAACGTGGAACAGCTCGCCGATCTTTACAGGCTGGCCGAGGGGATCGGTGCGGATATTTTCAACCCCATTACGTTTTACAAAATGCCAGATGCGGATCGGTTTGAAATGTCCGGTAAGCTGAACATGGACACGCCGCCGAAGCCATTCATCAATTTCAACGTCCGCGCGCTTAAGGCCGGGCTTGATGAAATTTTTGAAATGTCGCAAAGCTCACCCGTCCAACTGCGCCTTACGCCTCCCGGCATAAGCAGGGGAGACGTAACGGCCATATACGAAAACCGTCTGGATATGTCCAACAAGGCGTGCTATTCGCCGTGGTCTTCGGTAGCGCTATCAGCCTATGGAGATGTTTTTCCATGCTCGAACTATTCGGTGGGCAACATACGCAATGATGAGTTTATGAAGCTCTGGAACGGCGAACCGATGCGCGGATTCCGGCGGGAGCTTAAGAAAAGAGGGATATTCAATGCCTGCAAAGCATGCTGCGCCATCGTTCGCAAGTAAGGCGGGCGCATTGCCTGTTTAGCAGGTAAGAGCTATTATTGCCGGATGCAGCGTCTTCTTCATTACTTGAAACTTTCTGCCGTCGTTCTGGGAGCCGGCACTTTGACCGGTATTCTTGTAATGCTCATAGCGCTGCGCGACAAGGGCGAGATACTGGTGCCGTCCATACAGGGTGACGATATAGTCACGGCGTTGGAAAAGGTCACAGGCGCCGGTCTTAATCTCAAGATCACAGAACTCGCATACGACGCGGAAGCGCCGCGCAATGCGGTAATAACGCAGGATCCGGAGGTAGGCTCCGGTTTGAAACGCGGGCGGGACGTAAGGGTGGTAATAAGTCGTGGAGCGCAGGATATTGAGATGCCTGACCTTTGCGACATGTCTTTGCGGCAGGCAAAAAACATACTTCATTCAAGGGGTCTGCCGCTTCCCAGCATAAAGAACATCCACTCCTCCGTGGAGGAAGGCGGCGTGGTCGCCCAGCTTCCTCCGGCGGGAAGCCGCGTAACGGATCACACGCGGGTAGAGTTATTGACAAGCATGGGGCCGCTTCCCGATATGTTTTTACTGTCGAACTTCACGGGACACCAGCTGAAAAAAGTAACCAACCAGATACGCAACGCAGGATTTAAACTGGGGCGCGTACGATACGTCGAGCGGGATACGGAGAGAAGCGGAACAGTCTTGAAACAAGACCCGAAGCCGGGCAATCCGGTTGTGCGCGGGCAGGAAATCTCCCTTGTGGTGGCGCGGCTCGGTTCCGATATGGGCTCGTCGTCTCCCAAAACTTTTACCGTATATAACTTCACGATTCCGGCTGCAACCACTCCGGGCAAAATACGGGTGATTCTGGATAACAGGGACGGGGAAAAGGACATCTACAGCCGAGGGCATAAACCGGGCGACGCGCTATCGCTTCTTGTGGAAGTGGCCGGAAAAACAACCATCCGTATTTATCTCGATGACGATCTGCTGGAGGTAAAACATTTTTAATGTTTTGCCCGATGGGGTAGTATCCTGACTTATGATGAACATTGATATGGGAAAGCTGATATGACCATTGTATCTCCCTCCATACTTTCGGCGGATTTCGCAAAACTCGGCGATGAAATAAAGGCTGTGGAGTCCGCCGGCGCGGACTGGATACACGTGGACGTGATGGACGGCCACTTCGTGCCCAACATCACCATCGGGCCGCCGGTCGTGGCGTCTATCCGAAAAATCACGAAGCTGACGCTGGACGTACACCTGATGATAGAAAACGCGGATCAATTTATTCCCGAGTTCGCAAAGGCGGGGGCGGATTTCATAACGGTGCATCAGGAGGCATGCGCGCATCTGCACCGCTCCGTTACGCTTATACGGCAACTCGGCAAGAAGGCGGGCGTTGCCGTAAATCCCGCAACGCCGCTTGAAACGCTGAAGGACATCATCGTCGACGTGGACCTCGTGCTTATAATGTCCGTCAACCCCGGTTTCGGTGGGCAGTCTTTTATAGAGAACTCTATTAAAAAAACCGAACAGCTAAAAAAGATGATCGCTGAAAACGGATCAAAGGCTATTATCGAAATCGACGGCGGCGTTACGGGCGACAACTGCGGTCGGATCGTGAAGGCGGGGGTGGACGCGCTCGTAGCCGGGTCGGCCGTATTCGGCTCCGATGATTACGGCGGGATCATCAAAAAATTAAAAAAATCCAGCTCCTGAACGTAACGAGTAAATAAATTTACTTTTTACGAATAAGAACTATCTTTGAAAACATTGCAAAGTAACCGATTAGCGGCTCAAATAAAGCGTCGACAAGCCTCCATATCCCATAAGTAAACCCTGGCATTAACTGTCTTAAAGAGACACCACCTGACACAAGATAAGAAAACGGCATTAAGGGCTTGATGGTTTTTATTTGTAAATTAGGGAATTGTGATTCGAATTTATGACTGTCTCTATAAAACATGACCCACGGCAAGGCGCCGTTTGCGCCGCTAAGCGGGCCTGAGCTTACGAATTCCCATTTGTCAGTTTCAGGGTTGAATGGCTCATGGTGGAATTTATTATAAATAAACCTGGACCATGTCGAAACCCACGGCTCAATTGCGACAATTGCCCCCCCAGGGCGTAAACACCTTTCTGCTTCAGAAAAAAATCCAGGCAGATCGGGAATATGATGGAGTACATTAACCATGACTATGGCCCTTAGGCTGCTGTTAGAAAATGGCAAAGACCGGGCATCGTTTACCATCCGTATATCAGGCAAGGGCTGAATATCCGCGGTTATCAGACGAGGAATAAATTGGTTTAAAAAGCCGGGCCCGGACCCGATTTCTAATACGGGTTGATTGCCGGGGGGTAATGAATTAACAATCAGTGAATACCATTCTCTGTATATTTTGTTCAAAAAGGCGTTTTGCCTTACAATTTTGTTTATTATTATTGTTGTGTCGGGATCGTCTATATCTTTGGAAATCAGCAACGGATGTAAAAGCCATCTTCTGAGAAATGTAAAGTTCATATTTTGCTATTATTACAAAATTTTTTTATTTCAGAAGAATAGAAAAACAGGCGCTTTTCAACTGAATTGTAAATTAAAATTCCGGGTTATGACGGCTTTTGATTAAACCCGAAAAATTTCACTTTCCAAAAGGCGTACCACGTTATCCTAAGCATTATTAAACCATTCCTTAAACGCTTGTTCATCTTGGTTGTTCCTTGAAGGCGTTCGTAATACCTGACTGGCAATTGCGCAATTTTCAAGTTGAATCGCGCGGCGCCGAATATCAATTGATAATCGCCCCACATGTCGCTTTTTTTGAGAAGGTTTTTCATTTCCATAAAAAGAGGCCAATCTCTCCGCCAGTATACTTTTGTTCCGCATAAGGTATCAGTGGTACGTTCGCCAATGATGTATGTAAACAGGATCGAAAACATAATGTTGCCCAGCAAGTTGAAAAAACGCATTGAATCGTTTTCCTGCGCGTATACAAGGCGGGTCCCGTGTATGAAATCCGCACGTCTTAAACGTATCGCCTCGTAAAACTGCGGAAGGTCCTCAGGCATGACAGTAAGGTCCGCATCCAGGATCATGCAAATATCGCCCGCCGCCTTTTCCATACCGCAGGCTACCGCCTCTCCTTTTCCCAAACCCTTGCCTTGAGCAAGCACGATGTTCTTGTCAGGAAATTCCTTGATACAGTTTTTAATTACGTTTTCCGTTGAATCGGTGCTTTTATCATTGATAAAAACCAGTTCGGTATACGTTCCCATCTTGGGTACTCTTTTAACGCATGCGCGGATATTGTCCTCCTCGTTTTTGCAGGGGATAAGAACGGATACCGAATAATCACCCGTTTTGCCCTCCAGTCTTTTCCTGGCTACCGTTACGTTGTTAAGAACGAAATTTCTGAAACCGGGTAATTTTGCCAGGATATTGTCGAATAACGTTCCGATAATTGGAATTCTAAACGGTATGAAAAAACCGTTTATCTGCTTGACTACTTCCCAGCCGGCCATATCGAGAAAACAGTTCAAATCCCCCTCCCTGTAAAAATTCACGAGATCTCTTTTTCTTGAGAGACCAACCAGCCCTGATAGATAAAACAAAGGGGACCAAAGCCAATTAAAATTAGTGAAGATCAACCTGGCATGATCGGGAAGCTCGGCCCTCAAAAGGGAAAAATGATCTATTATGTCGTAGACATCGGATATCGCTTCAGAGATACAAACATATTCAATTTCAGAAAGGTCGTGCGTTCCTTCTTTCTGTCCTTTATAAAAACTGTTTATTTCTTCAGAAGTAGTCAGCCATATTTGCTTGGCCCTATCAACATTGGAAGGAATGATATTCTTATAATATCTTATAAGCCGGTTTCTCCACATTCCGGTCAAAAGAGCGTTATTCGTCTTTAGATTTCGAATCAATCCAAACCCGGTTTTGGGATTAGAAAATATTGATCGCTCTTCCATATTTTTTTATAGCTAACAAGCTGGGAAGTATTGTATTACAACTATAATTCAGATGCAATTCTGTGTACAAGGGGGGTGATGTATAAATTCTTGTGTCAGAAGTAAGAAATGGGGAGTGAAACGACCGTATCCCGGCATGTGGAAGGTTTTTTCGCTCTTGGCACCTCGATATACAGGTGTACCCTGAAAGTTTTACAGGTTCCCCTTCGCGCGTTTTTCGTATACTGTATCCGGGTCATGGGATATAGACCGTTTAGAAGTAACCGAAAGTTTTGGCGCAAATTGCTGGCAAGAGCCTATTCCCTGTATTTTCCATTTGCATAACTATTTGGTTATAAATTGCGTGGGCCGTTAGCTCAGTTGGTAGAGCAGCTGACTCTTAATCAGCGGGTCGGAGGTTCGAATCCTCCACGGCTCACCATTTAAAATCAACGTTTTCCGCTAGTTAGACCCTGTTTTCGCATTTACCGTAAAGTGCGAAAATGCGGTAAAACAGGGCAAAATGAACCCGTTTTGCAGACAATTTGCAGACAGCAAGCAGACAGCTCCCTGATATCGGCTCATCGGAAAACCGGGT
>BTTC01000009.1:0-17180 GCA_036244935.1 bacterium
TGTCTTCTGGTTGTGGGTGATTACCATGAACTGCGTGCGCTCGACAAATTCCTTAAGGATATTCTGAAAGCGTCTTATATTGGTTTCGTCCAACGGGGCATCTACTTCGTCAAGAAGGCAAAAAGGCGAAGGCTTTACCATGTACACCGCAAACAAAACGGCAATTGCCGTCATCGCCTTCTCGCCGGCGCTTAGCAACGTTATGTTCTGCCTGCGCTTTCCGGGCGGGCGCACCATGATTTCTATACCGGTATCAAGAAGGCTTGATTCGTCGGTCAGCACCATGTCCGCCTCGCCGCCGCCGAAAAGTTTTTTAAAGGTCTCTTGAAAATTTAGGCGGATACGGTTAAACGTCTCCCCGAACAAACCGTGCGTGGTGCGGTTGAGTTTATCGATGACCTTTTTTATGTCGTTGATTGATCCGATCAGATCGTCCCGCTGGGTGGTAAGAAACGTCAGCCGATCCATTACCTGATTGTAGTCGTCGATTGCCATCAGGTTTACGTCCCCCATCTGCGCGAACTTTTCCTTCAGCTCTGCCAGCCTTCTGCCGCACTCCTCTACATCCGACTCGGTTATATCAAAGGATTCAATCTGTTCTTTCGTTATGCCGTGCTCGGCGGCTTTTTCGAACAGCCCGGTCACCCTGACTGAAGTTTCCGACTGCTTTATTTTCGCCTCGCTCAACAGCTCCCTGGTTTTTTCAACCGCGACGGTAGAGTCGTTAATACCGCTTTCCTTTTGTTCCATCCCGGATCGTATCTCGTCCAGCCTGTCGGAGATTTCTCTTATCTGGCCGGAAAGGGTTTCGCGTTTTTCCAGGCTTCGATGGACTTCGTCCCTTAAACGGATTATTTTTTCTTCCAGCTCATTCTTTCTTTCCGCGTTCGACCGTACTTCCTCCCCGATGTCCGCAAGGCGGCCGGTGAGTTCGTCAACGCTTGTCAAAAGCCTCTGTTTTTCCGCCTCGCCGTAGTCCGCTTTGTTTTTCATGGATGTGAATTCCACCTCCACGGCCGATAACGCCTCGCCAAGTTCCGCAATGCTTCCCCTTGCGTCGTTTTGCCTTTTGAGAATGGATTCGTGTCCAATTTCCAACTCCGCCTCTTGCGACCTTAGCTCCTGTATTGATTTTTCTTCTTCGGCTATTACGCTTTTCAGGTTTTCTATCTCGATTTCCAACGAATCCGTTTCCGACTCAAGCGTTTCGATGTGCGATTCGTACCGTTCGATTTCCGCGCTGATCGATTCCATGTCCTTTTTTTCTGTTACAAGCCGCAGCTCTTCCGTTTTGACAAGGCGGCTTTTGTCCCCGATTGCCCGGTCGAGTTCGTGCAGTTGTTCCATCATCCGCTTCAACCCGCTTTGCTCCTCTTGCAGGTCATATTCGTTTCTCATTATGGAATCGGTAAGCTCTTCGATGGTGCGCTTTCTTTCCAGCAGCCCAACCCCGTTACTGCCGCCGGAACCGCCCGAGATAATACCGAACCTGTCCACCATGTCGCCGCGCAGAGTTACGAAAGTGAATCCGTTTGCGGGGCGAAGGCGGATAGCGGTATCCATATCTTTTACAAAAACAACATCCACCAAAAGACGCCTGATAAGCGGGCGCAGCTCTTCGTCCGTTTCTATTATTTCAGCCGCGCAGCCCAGTACGCCATCGCCGGAGTCTATCTGCGGCAGGGGAGGCGGCTCTATTGAATCCATGGATAAAAACGTCCCGCGTCCGAGGTGATCCTTGCGAAGAATCTCGATGGCCGCCACTGCGTCTTCCGGTTTGCGTATTAATATGGCCTGGAGTTTTTCCCTCAATACCGTCTCCAGCGCATATTCGTATTCCGGGGCAACCTTGATGCGTTCCAGCAGGGTACCGTGCAAAACGGAACCGATTTCGTGGTTCTGGTCTTTCAGCAGCAAAAGAGACTGGATTCCGTCCTGATAACCGTCATGCAGCCTGTCTATTTCCGCAAGCGACTGCAGCTGCGCGCGGCACTTTGCCGTTTCGGTTTTTACATTCAATACGGATTCTTCTTTTTCGGTTTTTTCCTTCGTCTTGACGCGCAGTTGTTCCTCTAACGCTTCAAGCCCGGCCAGCAGGCTTTTGAAACGTTCATGGCCGGAAAGCATTTCGTTTGCGGTTTCAATTTTTCTTGATTTGGCGTTTTCAAGTTCTTCGCGGGCCTCGCTCTTTTCGCTTACGACCCTGTCGACCCTTTTCGACATTATCTCCGCGCGCGTCTTACCGGATGCCAGGCTGCCGCCGAGCATGGAGATACGGCTGTGCACCTCGGCTATCTCCCGTTCGTTTTCGGCGAATTCCGCCGCCATTTCCTCAACCCCCGACCGTGCGTCGGCAAGCTCCCTTTTCTTTTGTTCAAGCTCTTCGGATCGCTCCGTCAAAAGATTTTCAAGACGATTCAGAGCTTCGCCGTTTTCTTCAAGCTCACTCCGCATCTGGTCGCGGCGGCTGTTTTCCGTTACCGTTTCCGTTTCGAGTTTTTCTATGCGGTCAGCCGTTTCTTCTATCTGGCGTTCCAGAAGATTTATGTTTTCCTCGTTTTTTTCAACCAAAGCGCCAAGGCGGTACTCCTCTTCCTTGCGCTCGTTAAAACCAACCGTCTGTTCGTCCAGCGATCCCCGAAGCGAAACCAACCGGTTTCTCATAGTGGAGAGCTCCGTTTCTATCGATACGTAAACCTCTTCCAGGCGGTCGACCTCAACCAGAACGCTGTTTTCCAGCTCCGTGAGTTTTCCCAGTTCGCTTGCGGACGTTGCAAGGATCAACTGAATGATCTCCGCTTTATATTTTTTGTGCTTTTCCGCTTTGTTCGCCTGCCGTTTCAGCGAGTTCTTCTGCCGCTCGAGCTCCCTTACTATGTCCTCCACCCGTTCGAGGTTTGCGTTTGAGCTTTCCAGCTTGTTCAGCGCCGCCTGACGCCGGTGTTTGTATTTCATGATGCCCGCCGCCTCTTCCACTACGAAACGGCGGTCTTCGGGCTTACTGGTGACGATCTGCTGTATTTGATCCTGCTCTATAAGCGAAAATGCGCGGGTTGAAATGCCGGTGTCAAGGAAGAGATCCACAACGTCCTTGAGCCGGCAGACGGTTTTGTTTATCAGATACTCGCTCTCGCCGCTGCGGTAAAGCCGACGCGAAATGGTTACCTCGTTAAGCTCCGACAGCTCGGATCTGGACAGCTTCCCCGCAACGTCTTTGAGAGTAATCGATACTTCCGCCATGCCGTTGGGCTTTCGGGACGATGAACCGGAAAAAATAATATCTTCCATCTTCGACCCGCGCAGAGACTTTACACGCTGCTCCCCCAATACCCAGCGGATGGCATCCGAGATATTGCTTTTGCCGCATCCGTTCGGCCCCACAATGGCCGTAAACCCCTCACCGAAATCTATGCGCGTGTAATCCACGAAGGATTTGAATCCGGTAAGCTCCAGGCTTTTAAACTGCATATTTTATCCTTACCTCAGGTTTATTCAAGAATATTTATCATAAAGCCGGGGCTATGTAAAGCTAAATAGATACAACATATTATGTCAATAATTCGTCATCATGCCCCATGTTGTGGTAATATATTGAAATATAAGGAAATATTCTTATATAAAATGATGGTAACCTACGTTAGCTGCATCTATTCTTTTTCCCAAGTCGTCCATTACCGAAAAACCTTTTTTAACTATACGGCCGATTTCGGTTATATCTCCTGCAATGGGCGCAAGCAGTTTTAACCTGGAGGGCGGCACGGTAAAGAGCAGTTCGTAATCCTCTCCGAAGCCGATCATATCCGGGGTCGGATTGCGTTTTTTCAGTTTCGGCAGAACCGGAATCCTGTCCCATTGTATCACGGCGCCCACTCCCGACTTAAGCGTTACGTGCTGAAGGTCCTGAAATATCCCGTCGCTTATATCTATGCACGAAGTGGCGATTTTTTTGTCCGCCAAAAATATCCCGATCTCCGGTTTCGGGTGCGGCAGCGCCCAGCATTTCAAAAGAAAATCTTCCGGCTTTTTACCCTGTTTAAACTGTTTGTAAGCCATAGTGGGGCCGCCTATATTGCCGGTTACGAATATGACGTCTCCCGGTTTTGCGCCGGAGCGGGTAAGGAGATTCGTTTTCTTAACCCACCCGCTCATCGTAACGTGAATCGAAAATTCTCTGGCGGACGTTATATTGCCCCCGGCTAAAACGACCGGGTATTTCAGGCAGTCTTGCCTTATTCCATCGATTATCCTTTTGACTGCCGCCTCTTTCATATCACCCGGTATAGCAAAAGTAAGCCATGCGTAGTACGGCCCGATGGCTCCCATCGATGCCAGATCGGAGATATTCACCCTTACCGCCTTGCGGCCAATATCTTTTTTTGAGAAATACTCAAGTGAAAAATGGTTTCCCTCAACCAGCGAATCGGCCGTTGTAACCTGTAAAAAACCTTTGGGAGGACGCACTGCGGAGCAGTCGTCGCCTATGGGCAGTATCAACCCTCCTGCGTTTTTTTGCCGCGAAAATTTTTGGGCGATATATTCTATAAGCTCAAATTCTTTCATTTTTCTTTACCGTAACAGATAACTTGGGCTATTCTACTTCGTTGTTATCATTATTTTTACGCAAAAGATTTTTCGGTACCTTTATACGTGTACAATTGCTAAAACAAAACCTGGTGTGGCGCTTGCGGCCTGCGCGGACTACGATCCGCGAAGTATTTTCGAGACCTTTATACGTGTACATATACAATGGATAAAATGAAAACGCGCGTGGCGCTTGCGGCCTGCGCGGACTACGATCCGCAGGGCGTTAAGGAATCGATCATTAAAATGATCGATTCCCTCGGCGGCATCGGCAGGTTCGTCGGCAGCGGGGACAAGGTTCTTTTAAAACCCAACATGCTGACGCCATCCAGACCGGAACAGGCGGTCATCACTCATCCGGCGGTAGTGCGCGCGGTAGCGGAGATCGTAATGGACTGCGGCGGAAAACCTTTCATAGCCGACAGCCCCGGATCCAACGTAAATAGTTTCAAACGACTGGCAAGGCTTTCCGGCCTTTCGGCGGTTGCGAAGGAACTGGGTATACCGATATTCCCGCTGGACGAACCGATTGAAAAAAGACTGGACGAAAAAAAGATGTACCGCATTCTTGAAATATCCCGGCATGTACTTGAAGCGGACACCGTAATAAACCTGCCAAAACTTAAAACGCACGTAATGATGTACATGACCGTCGGCGTAAAAAACATCTTCGGCTGCGTTGTGGGCAAAAGAAAAGCGGGGTGGCACCTGAACGCGGGAATCGACCATATGTTTTTCGCGCGGATGCTGGTAGAGCTTTACGACGCAGTAGCCCCGGCGCTGACCATTATGGACGGCATACTCGCCATGGAAGGTAACGGTCCGGGAACTTCGGGGAACCCGCGCCAGTGCGGCGTAATGGCGGCAGCCGTCGACGCGGTGGCGCTTGATCGCGTTGCGGTTGAGCTGGTGGGCGCCAAGCCGGAACGCCTCCATACAAGCGCGGCGGCAAGAGAAATGGGTATAGGCGAAACAGACATACGACGCATCGAGATAACGGGTGAATCGGTAGAAAAACTGCGTATAGAAAATTTCGTATTTCCCAAAAAGTCCATAGACATGATGCCGATTCCGAATATCATACGCAGACTGCTTAACGACCATCTTACGTCAAAGCCGAAAGAGATAAGGGAAAAATGCACGCTTTGCGACCAGTGCGTGGACATCTGCCCAACCGGCGTTATCTCCAAACTTGGCGACAAGTTGGAAATAAACTATGATAGCTGCATCAGATGTTTTTGCTGCGTCGAGGTCTGTCCTGAAGGGGCCATGAAGCCCATAGTTCCCTGGCTTTTGAAGCTGGTGGGGTAATTACTAAATAACAATTATTTTTAGGAGAAAATTTTTATGCGTTACCTTTTAATAGCGTTAAGTCTTGGCGTTTTCCTGTTAGGACGGGCAGTGCCCGCGCAGGCGCACGAAGCGGCGTACACGCACTTTCATGAAGCCAGGGCCGATAAGCCGATGAATCCGTGCATGAAAGACTCGAAGATGATGTTTCACTCAAAGAAACACGCAATGATGAAAGAAGGCATGGGTATAATTCTGGATGCCATCGTACTGATTAAGGACTCGGCAAAGAATCCCAAAATATATGAGAGGGCGGCGGCAATCGAGAAACGGTGGCGCACGCATTTGAAAAGCCATGAAGAAATGCACAAGCATATGATGATGCAAAGCCATGGAGAACACCACGATGGACAAAACCCCTGCCAAAAGAAAATGCATTAAAAAAGACTGGTGGAGAAAACTTTAACCCGGATTATTCATAACGGCATAATGAATAATCCGGGTTAAAACGGAGAATGAAAAGCAAGGAGCGCTCCCGGCAGACAATATCAAAAATCATCAACGCCGCTTACGGGGTAATATCGGAGTGCTCCATCTCCGGTACAACCACCGGACGCATAGCGCAGCGAGCTTTGGTATCCAAACCGCTTCTTTATTACCACTTCAAGACAAAGAGCGCGCTGCTTGCAAGAGTGCTGGAGTATGTCCTTGAACGGCTCTTGGATATTCCGCGCGAAAACGTAACGAAAAATCTGGCATCCATGGAAGAGCTTAAAGCCGTTTTTCAAAGTTATAAAAAAACCCTGACGGCGGAACCTGCGCTGCTGGTCGTATTTTATGATTTCTGGGTACACGGCGTTAAACATCCGCACATAAGGGAAAAAATCGTAAACCGGTTTGAAGTCTTCAGAAAATATCTTTTCCAGATAGTTTCCGAAGGAGTTGAAAGGGGTGAGTTTTCACCAGAGAAATCTCACATGGTGCCGCCGGTCATGCTGTCCCTTCTGGAAGGCGCCTCGCTTCAGCTGATAACCGATCCCGACGCGTTTAACTTCGATCTTTACCAGTTCATCGCGCTTGACATGATCTCCGCCATAACAGCGACGCAGACGTAAAAAAAAGGCGCGGAGGTTTATTTTTTGTCAGTCCGTCAGGATGTACCTGAACGGGTTGACCGGTACGCCGTTTAAAGAAACTTCGTAATGAAGATGCGGACCTGTACTGCGCCCGGTACTGCCGACCCGCGCCAGTTTCTGTCCGCGCTTGACGCGGTCTCCGCGTTTTACGAGATTTTTGGAGTTATGCCCGTAACGGGTAAGTATTCCGTAACCGTGGTCCACCTCAATAAAATTACCGTACCCCGCGTCGAAAGTTGACTCGACAACCACGCCGTTAGCGGGGGAGATTACAAACGTGTTCAGATGGGTAGCGATATCTATACCCTCATGAAGTTCTCGAAGTCCGGTAAACGGCGATATTCGGTAACCGAAACCGCTTGTCACCCAGCCCTTCGTAGGCCATATCGAAGGAGTTGAAGTAAGAAGCGAAGACTGATCCTTGAAAAAGGCATCCAGATCATGGAACCTTATTTCCTGAACCTTGGCCCTTGCCGACATATGATCCAGGTCTTCGTTCAGCTGGTTGAGGATGCCTGCGGAATACTGCTCCGCGCCGGTTTCAAACGCGTTTATCTGTTCTTCGTTCGGTCCGCCCACGCCGAACCTGTCCGGCGTTTCTGTAAACGACGTGTCTATTGCGGTAATGATTCTTAATTTCTTGTCGAATTTTTCAAGGCGGGCCAGCTCGTTTTGAAAATCTTTTATCCGCAGGGCAAAGTGCTGTATCTCCCGTTTTTGCTGCAGGGAAGTACTCCTTAGCTCTTTAAGCTCTCCCATCTGAAATTTAACGGAAAGCATTTTGTACGAGAAATAACCGAACCCCGCAACGCCTATCATCACAAAAGCCAAAGCAACCTTTACAAGGTTTCTGGGCACGTTGTAACGCGACATCTTGCCCGCAAGATCGGCCATCAAAATGATGGTGTATTTTTCCGATAGAAAACGTTTTAAAAACCGCGTGTTCACTTTATTAACGACTCCCCCGCAACCCGACAATAAATTTTCATTATGCCAAATTAAATCCTGCTAAACTAAAACTACAAACCCGCTAACAGTCCATGATCTCCTCTGCTATTCTAACGTTACCATTTTTCTATTACATAAGTCAACACCTCCCCAAGTGTATTATTATGTCTACATTTTTCGACTGCGGGGCAAGAAGCCGGATACAATAATATCCATCATACTTCTTTAATACCGGGCTCGATTACGTCGAAAGTTCGGACCTTGTTTTATTAATTAACGAGATCGTTTCCTGTTCCAGTATTGTCCATTTGTTCATTGATGATCTTTGCAGTTTTATATTTACCAGTGAAAGATGATGCAAGATGAGTTCAAGTTTAACGATTGTAAATCGCGCCGCCTTTTCAATGTAATGATTTTTTTTAATCATGAAAGGATTTACGCCGCATCTTCTTGCCGTTTCGTCGGGCGGCAGTTTTTCTTTTTCGCACGATTTGAGTTTCAGCAGCATCCTGAACTGCCACGCCATCATGGGAATGATCTTTAAAAACGGTTCCCCCCGGAATTTAAGCGATGAAAGCGCCCGCAGCGATCCATCAACGCTGCCGCTGGCGATAGCGTCCGTCAGCTTGAATATTGAATCGGTTTTGGGAACGTTCATGCAGTCTTCAAGATCGTCAATCGACACGTTTTTTCTTTCGCCCATGTAAACGGCGAGTTTTTCGAGTTCCGCATTCAGGCTCTTCGTATCGTTTGCGAAAGTTTCCGCTATCCACTCTTTCGCATCCGGTAAAAACCCAAGGCCGGTATCGCGCATCTTTTCGTAAGCGTACTGTTTCCCGTCCCACTCACTGCTTTCAAACGCCGCGGATGCCGTATTGCCGCTGATCGTTTTCCAGAATTTCAGGCGCATGTCGATTTTCCCCGCGCAAAGAATCAACGCAACGTCGGGTGAAGGATTTTTTATATAGTCGACAAGCCGTTTTTGCCGATCATCGTTCAGATGGCATCCGCCGCCGCGCTCGCCTTTGATTGAAAGGTTATCGGCCATTACTCCCCGCAGGCCGCCGAAGAAAGAAACAGTTCGTAAATCACCCAGAAGTTCGTCAAAACCGGTTTCCGAAAGATCGTAAACGCACCAGCCGGTGGACCGGTCGGCATCCTTCATGATGCGGGTTTTAATGACGTTCACGGCCTCTTTCATCCTGAACTCCTCCGACCCGTGGAAAAAATAAACCGGCTCAGGTTTGCCGGAGTTAACGGAACGCTCGAGCTGCTTCAGCGAGAACCTCTGGGCGGGGCGCCTAGCGGCCAATTGCTATCCTGTCAATCAGGTACTGGGGGAGGTTGTGCTTGATCATCAGCTTTTGGCATTTTTTTATATCGTACTCAACCCGCCTGTATTCCACGTCTCTCGTTTTGGTGTTCAGGGTCAGGTAGCACGCGTCTGGGTTGGAGTCTCGCGGCTGCCCTACGCTGCCGACGTTTACAAGGTACTTCCGGTTGTCATTCAAAGTTTTGTACAGGTCTCTTATGGGAAGAATATTTTTTTGGTCCACATACTCGAGTATAATCGGCTGGTGCGAATGGCCGATGAAACATATATCTTTTTTAAGGTGGAAGTAGTTGTCCTGCGCGTCCTGAATGCTCAACATGTAGTGCCATGCCTTCGGCTCCAGCGGCGATGAATGCGCAAGATGGTAGTCTTCCGTAATCAGTTCGGGTTTTAATGATTTAAGGAATTTCTTGTTTTCATCCGTCAGGTTTTCTATCGTCCAGTCAAGCGACTGCTTCGCAAACGGGTTGAAATAAGAGGTATCCGTAAGTCCCACTGCCGCCCAATCGTGGTTGCCGCCAAGTATTACGTCGGCGTTTTCCTTTACAAGATCAATGCACTCGTTGGGATTGGGGCCGTAACCCACGATGTCGCCGAGGAAAATCTTCATGTCCACCTTCTGCCTGTTTAAATCCTTGAGTACCGCCTCGAACGCCCCGAGGTTTGAATGTATGTCGGAATATACGGCTATTTTCATTTTTCTTCCTTTACCTGTTCCTGTATTTTTCCCAAAACGCCGTTAACGAAAGAGGCGGATTCCTTTCCCGAATACCGCTTGGCCAGTTCCACCGCTTCGTTTATCACTACGGCCGTTGGAATTTCATTACATCCGATAAGTTCGTAGACCGCAAGCCTTAAGATATTACGATCCACTTCCGGCATCCTGTCCACATTCCAGTGCGCGCTCGCATTATTTATTATTTCGTCTATTTCATTTTTTCTTTCACAAACGCCCAACACGAGGTTCATGGCGTATTCCTTGAATTTTGATGTAACCTTGCGGTTAAGCCAGTATTCTCCGGCGACGCCCGCAATATCTTTTTCGGCGAATTCCAGCGTATAAAGAATCTTTATGGCGGCTTCGCGGCTGGAACGCTTTATACCCATTTTGTTTTAAACCCGAACCGCAACGCTGGTAAAAAAAGAAAAAAACGGAGATTAGTAGTACTAATGGGGGGGTAAGCGTTCTTCAAATATCCGCGCCGTTTAAATTCGCCATCTCAATGGCCGAAAGCGCGGCGTCCCACCCTCGATTGCCAGCCTTGCTGCCGGCGCGTTCCACGGCCTGCTCAAGCGTCTCGGCGGTTACGATTCCGTAACTGACCGGTATTTTCGATTTAAGCGCTATCGACGCTATGCCCTTGGTAACCTCCGAGGAGAGAAACTCGTAATGCCTTGTATCGCCCCTGATGATCGTGCCAAGGCAGATAACGGCGTCAAATTTGCCCGCGTTGACCGCTTTTTGCGCGCCGAACGGTATCTCGAAGGAACCGGGAACACGCATCAGCGTTATATCCTTATCGTCCGTTCCGTGGCGGACAAGACAATCCCTTGCCCCTTCCAGCAATTTGGCGTTGATGAAATCATTGAACCGGCTCACAACCAGCGCAACCTTAAGCCCCTTGCCGTTTACATCACCTTCTATAACGTTCATTGAGTCACTTCCCTTTTAATTTCAATTCAAACAGGTGCCCCATCTTGGTCTGTTTTGTTTTGAGATACCTCAGGTTATGCGCCCTCGGATTTATTTGCAGCGGAACCCGCTCAACGATATGAAGTCCGTATCCTTCCAGTCCGACAATCTTCTTTGGATTGTTCGTCAAAAGCCGTATGTTGCCTATCCCCAGGTTTGAAAGCACCTGCGCGCCCAGCCCGTAATCACGTAAATCGGCAGAGAACCCCAGCTTTTCGTTGGCTTCAACCGTATCATGTCCCTCATCCTGAAGCGCGTATGCCTTGAGCTTGTTTATAAGGCCGATGCCGCGCCCTTCCTGGAAGAGGTAAACCAGTACGCCGCGCCCTTCCTTTGCGATCATCTTAAGGGCGGCGTCGAGCTGTTCGCCGCAATCGCACCTGTGGGAATGGAAGATGTCGCCCGTAAGACACTGCGAATGCACCCGCACGAGAGTATCCAATTCCTGTTTAACGTCGCCCATCACCAGCGCTATTATATTCTGGTCGTTGATGGAATTCCCGAACGCTACTATCTTGAAAAGCCCGTAGTCCATCGGTATGCTGGTTTCCACAAGGCGGTGCACAAGCGACTCCCGCTTCATGCGGTAGTTGATTATGTTCTTTACCGTAAGAATTTTCACTTTGTGCTTTGCGGCAAATTTCTCCAGGTCTGCAAGGCGGGACATCGTTCCGTCTTCATTCATGATTTCACAGATCACCGCCGAGGGGTTCAACCCCGCAATTTTTGCCAGGTCTACCGAGCCTTCCGTCTGTCCCGCCCTTACGATAACGCCGCCTTTTTTTGCGCGAAGCGGAAAAATGTGGCCGGGCCGTACAAGGTCTTCCGGTTTCGCATCGGGGTTCGTTGCGGCAAGTATGGTTCTGGCGCGGTCGGCTGCCGATATTCCGGTTGTTACGCCGTGCCTTGCCTCTATTGAAACGGTAAAAGCCGTAGAAAAACGCGCCGTGTTTTTATTTACCATCGGCTGGAGGTCCAGCGAGTCCGCCTTTTCTGGCGTAAGTGCAAGGCAGATAAGCCCGCGCCCGTGTTTCGACATGAAGTTTATCTGTTTGGCCGTAACCGTTTCCGCGGCGCAGACAAGATCACCCTCATTCTCACGATCCTCGTCGTCCATGAGGATAATCATCTTCCCCTTCGCCAGTTCCTCGGCGGCTTCTTCTACTTTACAAAACGGCATATCTTATAATCCATGAAGTTCTATGATTGTAAGTGCATAATTTAATTCAAATTACGCAAAACCCTTCTTTTTAAAAAATCCGATATCCAACTCCCTATCCCTGACCGATAGCGCCAGCTTCTCGGTGTACTTCGCAATAATATCACACTCGACGTTTACCGGACAGCCCGGAGCGAGTTCCGAAAGATTTGTAAGTTTCAGGGTATGGGGAATTACGGCAACCCTTATGATGTTTCCTTTAACGCTCGCGGCGGTAAGGCTTACCCCGTTAAGGGCGATAGAACCTTTCTCCACCACGTAGGCCGTCAGATTTTTCGGTATCTCAAAAACCAGTTCGATGTTTTCGCCGATTCTGTCGCTGCTCCGGTATTTACCGACGCCGTCCACATGTCCCTGCACGAAATGTCCGCCCAACCTGTCCGTGGGAAGCAGAGCTTTTTCCAGATTCACCTTATCGGCCGGTTTGTAACCGCCCAAAACCGAGCGATCCAGAGTTTCGCGCGAAACATCGAAACAGGCGCGTCCGCCCGATTTTTTCGTCACCGTAAGGCATACGCCGTCAACCGATATGGAATCGCCGATCCCCGCGTCGTCCCAGAACCCTTCCGCCTCCACGACAATCTCAGCCGACGCGCCGGAAAGCGTCAACGATTTTACTTTTCCTACCGCCTTGATTATTCCCGTAAACATCAGCGCGCTATCGCCCCTTCCACAAGTATGTTTCCGTCAAGCTGCGTAACGGCAACGTCATGTATTTTCATGGCGTCTGAAATCTGTTTTACTCCCTTGCCGTGCACCATGGAATACCTGCCGGAGCCGCCCAGAATTATCGGCGCGTAGAAAAGGGCCACCCTGTCCACTATCCCGCTTGCAAGCGCGGAAGTGAACAGCTCGCCGCCCCCTTCAAGCAAAATGGAAACGACATTCATTTTCGCAAGAGCCTTCATAAGCTCCTTCAAATTCACGCGGTCGTTTTTCAGTCCAATGCGTAAAATTTCCGCACCTTTTTGTTCAAGCGGTTTTAACCGTGAAGCGGGCGCATCGGTTCCGGCGGCAATCAACACCCTTCCGCCCTGCGAGTGGAAGACAGAGGCGTCCGGCTCTGTTTTAAGCGTCGTGTCCACAATAAGTCTTAACGGCTGTTTCGCCCCTTTTTTCACCGGCCTTACGTTAAGCGACGGGTCGTCCTTTAATATGGTGTTGATTCCCACCATAACGACGTCGCAGTCCTGCCGCATTTCGTGAACTTTTTTACGGGCGGTTTCGTTGGTTATCCATTTCGACTGGCCGGTTTCGGACGCTATCTTGCCGTCAAGACTGCTGGCCGCTTTCATTACGACGAACGGGACTTTTTGCGTGATGAATTTTTCGTATGCCTCATTCAGTTTTTTCGCCTCTTTCTGCAAAAGACCTTCGAGTACCGTTATACCGGCTTTTTTGAGTTTTTCTATGCCTTTGCCGGCCACGAGCGGGTTTGGATCTCGTGCGGCCAGCACCACCTTTTTGATACCGGACGCGACGACGGCGTCCGTGCACGGCGGCGTTTTACCCCTATGGCAGCACGGCTCCAGGGTAACGTAAAGGATTGCGCCCTTGGCGCTCTTTTTAGCCTTCCTAATAGCTTTAAGCGCCGCGATCTCAGCGTGGTCGCCCCCCGCTTTTTTGTGGAAACCCTCGGCGATTATCTTGCCCGACTTTACTATTACAGCCCCCACCATGGGGTTCGGGCTGGTGCATCCCCGCGCACGCACCGCAAGATCAAGCGCGCGCCGCATGTAAGGGGATTTCATTTAATCGCGCGTTTGCCGCCGTGCTTAATCGCCGATTGCGCCGCCGCAAGCCTCGCTATCGGCAGCCGGTAGGGCGAACAGCTCACGTAATCGAGCCCCAGCCGGTGGCAAAGATCGACCGATTTCGGGTCGCCGCCGTGCTCGCCGCAGATGCCTATCTTGAGTTTAGGCTTTGTGCTCTTTCCCTTGCTCACGCCTATTTTCATAAGCTCTCCTACGCCGTCTTCATCTATGCTTATGAACGGGTCCTGTTTAAAGATGCCCTTTTCGATATACTCCGGCAAAAATGTCCCGGCGTCGTCGCGGCTTAAACCCAGCGTCGTCTGGGTAAGATCGTTTGTGCCGAAGGAAAAGAAATCCGCAGACTCTGCTATCCGATCGGCAACCAACGCCGCGCGCGGGAGTTCTATCATCGTGCCTATTACTACGGGGAAGCGTACCTTTTTTTCTTTCAGTACTTCCCTGGCGACGTTTTTAGCCATTTCCCGGCAAATCGAAAATTCCGCCTCGGTTCCCACCAGCGGTATCATCACCTCCGGCCGTGCGTCTATCTTTTTACGCCTCAACTCGGCGGCGGCTTCGAATATGGCGCGCACCTGCATTTCATATATATCCATGAAGGTTATACCCAGCCTGCACCCCCGGTGTCCCAGCATAGGGTTCGCCTCATGCAGTTCCGTCAGACGGCGGCGAACAAACTGTACATCCACATTCATCTGCTGAGCCAAGTCGGCTATCGCCTCGTCCGTTTTAGGTAAAAACTCGTGCAGCGGCGGATCGAGCAGGCGAATGGTTACCGGCAGCCCTTTCATCGCCTTAAGGATTTTTGTGAAATCCCCGCGCTGCATCGGCAGAAGTTTTCTTAGTGCGCGCTTTCTAGCCTCGGCGGTGTTGGCTATTATCATCTGCCGCACGGCGAGAATACGGTCTTTTTCAAAAAACATATGCTCAGTGCGGCAAAGCCCGATGCCTTCCGCGCCGAATTTTCGCGCTAGAGCGGCGTCTTCGGGCGTATCGGCGTTGGCCCGTACTTTGAGTACGCGGAATCCATCGGCCCATTTAATGAACTTGTCAAAATCGCCGGAAAGGGAAGGCTCTATAAGTTCGGCCTTGCCCTCAATCACCCTGCCGAAACTTCCGTCCAGCGTAAGCCAGTCCCCTTCACGTACGGTCGTGCCGCCGATGGTGAAAGATTTGGACTTCTCGTCTATCGATACCTTGCCCGCGCCCGATACGCAGCATGTACCCATACCACGCGCCACAACCGCGGCGTGCGACGTCATGCCTCCGTGCACGGTAAGTATCCCCTGCGCCGCGTGCATGCCGGCAAGATCTTCAGGCGACGTTTCGTACCTCACCAGAATTACCGGCTCGCCTTTTTCGGCCCATGCGCGCGCGTCTTCAGATGTAAAAACAACCTTGCCCACCGCTGCGCCCGGCGATGCGGGAAGCCCCGTAGTCAGAATATTCAGTTTTTCTTTAGGGTCCAGCATTTTGTGAAGAAGCTGATCGAGCTGCTCCGGGATTACGCGGTTTACCACCTCTTTTTTTGAAATTTTCTTTTCCTTAACGAGATCGACCGCTATCTTTATCGCGGAGGAGGCAGTACGTTTACCAACCCTTGCCTGAAGCATGTACAGTTTTTTATCCTGTACCGTAAATTCCAGATCGAGCATGTCGCGGTAGTGGTTTTCCAGTCTTTTGGATATGGCAAGTAAATCTTTGGCGGCTTTGGGGAAAACCTTGCCCATGCCGCTCACCGGCAACGGCGTTCGGATTCCGGCTACCACGTCCTCGCCCTGGGCGTCCACCAGGAATTCGCCGAAAAACCGGTTTTGCCCCGTCGACGGGTTGCGCGTAAATGCGACGCCGGTTCCCGAATCCCGCCCCATGTTGCCGAAAACCATCGACTGCACGTTCACGGCCGTTCCCCATTCCGCTGGTACGTTATAAAGCCGTCTGTAATCAATCGCGCGCTGGTTGTTCCACGAATCGAACACGGCGTTAATGGCCATCGCCAGCTGCCGGTTCGGGTCCTGCGGGAAGGGTTTGCCGGTTTTCGTTTTCACCGCGTTTTTGTAATCTTCGCAAAGCTCCCTGAGCGAGTTTGCGTCAAGGTCGGTATCGGACTTCGCGCCGACTTTTTTCTTTTTGGCATCAAGCAGTTTTTCAAAACCGTTTTTGCTCATGCCCAAAACCACGTCCCCGAACATCTGTATGAACCTTCTGTAGGAATCGTAAGCGAACCTTTCGTTTCCAGTGCGGCGGATAACGGCGGGCAGGTTTCGATCGTTAAGGCCGAGGTTCAGCACGGTGTCCATCATGCCCGGCATCGACGCCCTTGCGCCGGAACGCACGGAAACAAGAAGCGGGTCGTCTCCGCCGCCGAACTTCATACCCATCGTTTTTTCAAGGCGTTTCAGATTACCGTCTATCTGACTCTTTAAGCCTATTGGGTATTTTTTATTATTCTTGAAATAATATACGCATGATTCGGTAGATATGGTAAACCCCGGCGGCACCCGAACCCCCAGGTTGCACATCTCGGCCAAGTTTGCCCCCTTGCCGCCGAGCTTGTTCTTCATCGTCGCCTTACCGTCGGCTGCGCCCTTTTTGAAAAAATAAACGTATTTTTTAGATGCCACTTTCATTCTCCCTCATAAACCAGCTTTGAAAAGTCAGCCAAACCCTCAAAAAGACTTACCACGAGCTTTAAAAGGCCCAGTCGGTTATTCCTGATTTTAACGTCGTCAGTCATGACGAAAACGGCGTCGAAAAAGTTGTCTACAGCCGTTCGTATCCCGGCGATTTCTTTTAATGCACCGGCATAATCCCCTCTCTCGACCAAAAGCTCTACATTTTCCTTCCGTTTGCGCAAAGTGTCAAGAAGTTCTTTTTCCGCCTTTTCGCTGAAGAGCGATTCGTCAACTTCCATTGAATGGTAATCTTTCACGATACTGGCGGCGCGTTTAAAAGAAACGGAAAGGTTTTCGCAATAGGATTCCTTCTTCATTTCCGCCAGCGCTTCGCAGCGTTTTAACGCATCCGGCAGGGAATCGAAACCTGCCGCGAATATCGCTTCGATCACATCGTAAGGAAGCCCTTGCGCCATGAACTCGCTTTTAAGCCTGCCGTCTATAAAGTTTTTCACCTTCTCATGCAGCAAAGGATCGCGATCACGAACGTCCGCCATCTTTACCGGCAGGGATTCCCGCCACCACTTCGCCAT
>BTTC01000010.1:0-15460 GCA_036244935.1 bacterium
ACGTTGGGGGTGTTATGAATATCAGGGAAGCAATCGACGCAATAATAACAAACAAGAAAAGCCTTGCCGAGCGGGAAATGGTGGACGTGATGAACGAAATCATGACCGGAAAGGCAACCGGGGCGCAGATAGGAGCCTTCCTTACCGCGCTTCGGCTTAAAGGGGAAGCGGTGGATGAGATAACAGGGGCCGCGATAGTGATGCGGGCAAAGGCGCAAAAGATATCACACAGGTACGAAACGGTCGTGGATACGTGCGGCACGGGCGGGGACAGATCGGGTACGTTTAATATCTCCACAACGGCGGCGTTTATCGCGGCCGGCGCGGGGGTGGTGGTGGCAAAACATGGCAATAAATCGGTATCCAGTAAATCGGGAAGCGCCGATCTGTTTCACGAGCTTGGGATCAACATCGAAGCGGAGGCCGGTAAAGTGGAGGAATGTCTGGAAAAATGCGGTATCGCATTCATGTTCGCCCCGAAAATGCACTCGGCGATGAAACATGCCATCGGTCCGCGCAGGGAGATCGGCATAAGGACGATATTCAATGTACTGGGCCCGCTTACGAATCCTGCCGGCGCATCCAGGCAGGTGATAGGCGTATACGAGCCGAAACTCACCGAACCGCTTGCAAACGTCATGAAACGGCTTGGCAGCAAACGCGTTATGGTAGTTCACGGAAGAGACGGTCTGGACGAGATAACGCTGACCTCCAACAGCAGGATAAGCGAGTTGAAAGACGGCGGGGTAAAAAGCTGGACGCTGGACCCCGAGCAATACGGTTTTTCGTTATGTGATCCGTCAGAACTGAAAGGCGGCGATCCAAAGGAAAACGCGGCCATAACCCTTGCGATCCTCAAAGGAGACGATAAAGGGCCGAAGCGTGACGTGGCAGTATTAAATGCCGCCGCAGCCGTAGTAGTGGCGGGAATCGCCCGCGACCTTGATGAAGGGGTTAAACTTGCCGATGATTCCATCGATTCCAGCAGAGCTATAGGAAAACTGGAAGCTATGAAATCCTATTTCTGACTGACCGGAAAGTCAGCATCGACCATGTATGGGATTAACGCCAATATATGGTTGATTATGACAGTATACAAAACAAATCCTCACTGCGGAGGGTATAGAGATAAAAGACGTCTCACACTTCAATCCTTGTGACAAGCAAGGCGTCAAACGCCCAAAATGAAAGTATTCTGTTTTACCATGGAGCGATGTTCATACGTAATGTTGATATTCAGACCTGTTTAAATCTATCGCATCTATTTATGTGTCATACCACTAGGATGTTTCACCCCTTCAAGCTCAGCTCTTCGATTAACTCAGGGTGACAGAAGCCGGTATCATGGTGAGAGTTTACGAACCTGTAATGAAAAACCACCCCTGCCGCGCTGGGCGGCCTATGGCGATCTACTTGGATCCGGATTTGTTAAAATATTTGAGGAATTCTGACTGATCGGTCAGTATTACCACGTTGTCTGATCCGAGCGCCTTCCCATACGCTTCCAGCGAGCGTGTGAACTCGTAGAATTCCGGGTCAGTCCTGTAAGCGTCCGCGTAAATCTTGATCGATTTCGCGTCCCCTTCGCCCCGCGTCTTCTGTTCCGTCAGGTAGGCATCCGCCAGCAGGAGTATTTTTTCCTTGTCGGCTCTTGCGCGGATTTTATTGGCTTCCTCGTCGCCCTCGGATCGGAACTGCGTCGCGATCCTTTTGCGCTCTTCCCTCATCCGTTTAAATACCGATACCTCGTTTTCGTCCGGCAGGTCGGCCCGCTTTCTCCGCCCGTCCACGATTTCAATACCTACGTTCATACCTTTCAGCTTCTCGTGAGAGCGTTTCGTAACAGATTCCATAAAAATCCGACGGTTAACGGATACTATCTCCTCCAGCGTGTGCTGGCCGAACTCCTGCCACAACTCGGAGAAGATGACGTCCTTTATTCTGCCGCGCGCTTGTATCTCGTTGCGTACGCGTTTGTAGAACGCCTCTGGATCGACTATGCGCCACTTGGAAAAACTGTCTATAAGAAGCGTCCTTTTATCCTTCGTTACTATCTCTGTGGGGGCAACGTCGTAATCAAGAAGACGTTTATCGTAGACGGTTACCTGCTGGACCATCGGCATTTTAAAATGCAGCCCCGGTTCGCGTATGGACTTTACGAACTTCCCGAATTTAAGGATTACCGCCTGTTCCGACTCCTTTACTACGAAAAGCGCGTTGCCCAGAACCAGTAAAACAGCTGCCGCCACCACGGCTGCGGTTATCATCAGCGCTTTATATTTATTATTCATTTGCCAACCCCCTGTAATGCGCTCATGCCCGGCAGTCCGCCTGCAAGCGGGATGATCGGCATCAGTTTTTCCCCTGTCTTTTTGTCCATTATTATCTTCGTGGATTGCGCCAGTACGGATTCCATGGTTTCAAGATAAAGCCGCTTTCGCGTTATATCCTTTGCTTTGCGGTACTGTTTAAGCTGCTGCAAAAAACGCGATACATCGCCCTGTGCCCTCTTGATTTTTTCTTCGCGGTACGCTTCGGCTTCCTTTATGATCTGTTCCGCCTTGCCCCTGGTTCTGGGGATAATGGAGTTCTGGTATCCTTCCGCCTCGCGGATAGAGCGGTTTTTATCTTCCTCGGCGTTATTTACGTCCTTGAAGGCCGCATTAACTTCCTGCGGCGGATGGACATCCTGGAACTGGACAAGCCCGACTGTAAGCCCCGACTCGTAACGGTCCAGTATCTCCTGCATCAGCGTCTGTATTTCTACCTGGACGCGGCTTTTTTCGGTTGTAAGAAGGCCGTCTATCTCTGTGCGGCCCACCACTTCGCGCAACGCCGCCTCGGCCACGTTTTTCACCGTCTTAATCAGCCCGCGGTCGACCAGTACGCGGCGCACATCGGCCACCTTGAAAAGGAAATTTACAGGGTCGGAAATCTGGTACTGCACCACCATGTCGACGTCTATGATGTTCACGCTCTTGGTGAGCATCAGCGATTCCTCCTGATAGGCGTTTGGATTTGGCGCCCGGCTTCTCTGCTTGGTGGAACGGAACCCTATTTCCACCCTTTTGATCTCCTCCACCCTTACCTTAACCACTTTGCCTATCGGCTGCGGGAAATACCAGTTAAGACCCGGCGTGGTGATTGAAGAAAATTTTCCGAAAAGCATGGTAACTCCGCGCTCATCGAGATTGACCTTGTAAAGTCCGCTCGCCGCCCAAAGCGCCAGAAGAATTACTGCCGCGGCAGCAATCGCGCCCTTGCCGAAGTGCGGGAGATTCGGCAGTTTTATTTTGGAAAAATCTATCGGTGGAGGCGTCTGCCCGCCACCGCCTTTGCCGGAGAACTTGTCATCCCATGCCATGAGTTATTTTTATGACTCCTTAAAAATCAGGAAAAAATTATCAAACATCCATCACGAACCAAGCGTTGATTCTTACCCATATAATCCCAACCGTCAACCAAAATCGATACCTTGCGGTAACTTTTATATTTAGTCTGAATTCCACGCGGCTTGTTGTGGTTCGATAAACTCACCATGACAAGCGGGGGGCTGTTACCCTGAGTTTATCGAAGGGCGACCTGTTCGATAAACTCAGGAATCACCATGACAAGTCTTTGTCATCCTGAGCCTGTCGAAGGATCGAAGGGGGCTTCTGTTACGCTACTCACGCGGTTACTTTGACGTAGACAATTCCCTGAAAATTTGTTCAGGTTTTACAATTATGTTGTTCGTCTGACCCTCGGACAGCTCGAAAGGATAATCGCTTCCAGACGAAACCGCAGGGTATACTCCGGTCTCTTCGCCGGTTTTGGTAAAAATAGACAAAACGTATTCTTCGTTGCCCGTCAGTCGGATTTCGTAAATAGGGTTGTTTACAAAATCTTTCTTTTTGCGGTCGTTTATGAATTTGACGCAGCGCAGCTTTGAAAGAGCGCCTAAAAGGATGCTGATCTGTTTTTCGTCCGGCTTTTTGCCGCTGCCGCTCACCCATACCTTTTTGGTTATTTCCGGCGACTGGTTCTCCGCGTCGATTTCCTTTTTCAGGGTAAGCGATATTTTTTTATTTCCTTCCGCAATCTCTATCTTGCTGATTTCGTTTTTATCAAAGGCAAGAACCGACCTGTCCCGCAGGCTTTCTGTTGTATGATCGTATATGGACTTTAAATTGCCCCGCGCGTGATAAACGCGGTGATCTCCCGCCGGCCTTATGAACGTATGCCGGGAAGTACCGGCCTGTTTGCCCACCTCAAACTCCATTATCAACGCGTCGCCCTTGAAGATTTTTATATTTATCTTTTCTTCGTCGATCAAGCCGTAACGGATATAATTTTTCGATTCCGAAACCATTGCGGTGAGCGTCAGATCCTGAACATTCTTTAGCATACTTTCAACTTTGGGCTTGTCCGCGGGATACCCCTGCGGCGATATGCGCCACGTATCGTCCGTCTTTTCAAGGACAATCGACAAATCGGATTTTGTAATCTCTATTCTCGTAATGTCCGAGACGGCCATCCCGGTAAACTGCGGCAGTTGGTAATGCGATCTGTCGGTTTCGCGCTGGATCAGGTAAACGGACAGCGCAGCTATTGCGACGAAAAGAAATATAAATTCTTTCTTGATCTTCAAGACGTCCCGCCCTGCTTTTGAAACATCGCCTGTATCCGCTTCCTTCTGAGTTTACGCCCCGTCCATATTGCGGTTCCAAAAAGCGCCGCCAGCAGCGGCAGCCCGCCGATACCGAAGGATTTAACAAAAATTTTCGTTCCCGCCGTTATATCGTCAAGCGGGTTGAAACGCTGTTCCTTGCTCCGCATCCGTGCGATTCCCTCGCGGTTATTCAATGCGTCCAGTACGTTTTGTATGAAGGTTGCGTTGGTGCTTTTTCCTTCTACGTCAAGCATGTTGTTTTTTAAAACCTCGGACGACGCAATCAGGAAAATTTTCGCCGGTTTGCCCTTTGTAATAAGTTCTCCCTTACCTTCGATTTTTGACAGATCACGTTTTTCGCCAATATTTTCCGAATTTTCCGAATCGTCTTCGTCGCCGGTTTTTTCCGGTATCGGTTTACCGGCAAAATAACTGGGAAACTCACCTTCCAGAAGGTATGCCAGCGGAAAACTCTGCTTTTTTTCATCCGACTCGGGCGGGCGTATGAACATGGGATTAAGGTCGATCCGTCCGCTCATTTCCCACGACTTTTCAGACGAGGAAAAAAGCGTGTGTCCCTCGAGGCCGTTTTCGGATATCCGTTTTTCATCCGGTTCGAGGGGCGACACTTTTACTGTTATCAGCCCCTTGATGTTTTTCATGAAACCGATGCGGCTGTTTATATTCTTGTTTTTAATTACCGGCGCAAAATAAAGGGTCCTTTCCCCGCCGCCGTACTGCATCGGAACTTGCTGTTTGTAGGATGATTCGTCCATGACGTAGGATTTTTTCATGCTTATGCCGTAGTGCTTAAGCAGTTTTTCGATGCCGGTGTCCAGCGGAATGTAAGTCGGCTGCTGGTTGAATGAAAATTGCTGCTGGTTTTGCGGTGCGGCTTCGCGGAACTGATCCAGAAAAATCGCCAGGTTCTTTCCGCGCATCAGGGCCTGGTCGATTTGAAACAGCTCGTAGTCGGTGAATTCTGTTTTGGGTCCCGCGATTACAAGAGTGTTGATACCCGACGGGATACCTTCGGATTTTAGGTTTACCTCTTTTATCGTGTAATTTTGCGATACCAGCGCCCGGAAATTGGAAAGCGTGCCGGGGTCCTGCGCTCCCATCCTTCCCGTACCGTTAACAGGCGGCGTACCGTGATCCGCAAGATACCCCAGGCTTTCGTTTATATCTATAAGCAGCTCAAGGTTATCGTTAAGAGTTTCCTTCAAGCTGCCGGTATCGATGAGGTCGTACCTTGTCCCCAGCATCGGAATACGCATAACGTTAAGAACGGGTATTTCCAGAAATTTCTTTTCGTATTCCACAACCATGCCGATAACGCCTTTTCCGGCGGGAATACTGCCTTTTGAAAGCGCGGGCCATTCAAGGCTCATAACGTTGTAGCGTTTTGTCGCATCCTTCCGCTCCTGATCCGTTTTGGGATCGAGATATTCGAACTCAAGTTTTCCGTAGTTTTTTTTATTCAGTTCATCAACGATGCCCTGAAATTTTTCCGGAAGCTGCGGCAGGTCTTTAAGACCCATGTAAGGCGCAACGGCTTTGAGCGTGGATGAGAGGTACAGCTTTACCTTTATCTTTCCCTCAAGGCTCAAAAGCGCGCTGATTTTATTATTCAGCTTGCGTATCGTAGTCGTAATTTTATATTCAAGACCGTCGGTTGAGGTTATCGTCTGGATGCGTTCGACCAAATCGCCGTGTATCATCACCAGCCCCATGTAGGCCTTCTGGAATTTAACCTGGTCTTTTTCGATGTTCCTTATCTGCACGGGATATATCCCGTAGTTGTCGGCAAGTTCCCTGTTTTGCCGCGCATCAACCGCCACGCCGCCTTCTTGCGGGCTGACGTTGTAAAAACGGTAATTGAAAAATTTGCCGGCATGTATGGAGTATTCGTCCATGAGGTCGTGCAGATACTGCTCTACGTTGTTATACGGCGCGGGAAGGTTTTTTGTGAAAAACACGTTGATGGTCAGCGGTTCCGAAAGGGTGGATACCACCTTTTTACTGAAATCGGATATTGAATACATCCCGTTTTCCGTAAGATCGATTCTGAAAAACAGCGTGGCGCCGGCAAGATTCATAAGGACAACGACGACAAGGTAAACGGCGAACTTTACGAACTTTTTCCCCGAAACATTCTTTTTTTTCATTTTCAGTTCTCCGCCCTATTTTTCCCGCACCGCAAGCGCAAGATAGGCTCCGTAAAGACCTACGAAAATCACGGTGAGAAAGTACAGAACGTCCCGCGAGTCGATAACTCCCCTTGAAATGTTCTGAAAGTGAAAATCCGCCCCAAAATATCCGACGAACCCGACAAGCGGCGATGGAAGGAAAAACAGAATATGGTCGATAATAATCAGGCCGAAGCATATCGCCGCTCCGATTATGAAGGCTATGATCTGGTTCCTGGTAAGCGAGGACGCAAAGAGTCCTATAGCGGTAAACGCGGCTCCCAGCAGCATGGCGCCGACGTAGCCCCCAACGACCGGTCCCAGGTCGAGCCGACCGAAAAACGCGATGATGACCGGATAGAAAAGCGTCGGCGCAAGCATGGCGGCCACGAATAAAACGGCGGCTAAAAATTTCCCCATGATTATGTCCATGAACGTAACCGGCATGGTTAGAAGAGTTTCATACGATCCCACGTTAAGCTCTTCGGCGAAAAGTTTCATCGTAACGGCCGGAATCACCAGCGAAAATACGAAGGGAAGCAGACTGAAGAAGTTTCTTAACGATGCCTGGTTATGAAGAAAAAACGTGGAAAAAAAGAACCATCCGGTTACAAGAAGGAATACCGATATGACGATATACGCTATCGGAGATGTGAAGTAGTCCTTGAACTCCTTTTTCAATATATAGACAAGGCGGCGCATCATTTATTCCTTGTGAGTTCCTGGAAAATTTTCTCCAGGGTTTTGGCTTCGCGGTTAAACTTCATCAAAACCCAGTCGGTTTGTTTTATTTTTCCGTAGATTTTTTCTCTGGGGTCCGATTCGGAATCGCACGTCAGACTGATGTTTAAAACTCCATCCTCTCCTCCGTCAAGCCGCTCGACGGTCGAAACGCCCTGAATGGAACCGAGTTCCGCTTTGACGGCGTCCAGCCCGGCGTTTAATAGAGAGATAGAGATTATATTATCTTTGCCGGCGGACCGTTTTATGGCTTGGGTGGCGCCGTCGGCTACGATTTTACCGTTGTTGATAATGACGATACGGTCGCACGCGGCCTCTACTTCACTGAGGATGTGGGTTGAAAGGATTACGGTTTTTTCCTTTCCGATTTGCCGTATTATTTCACGGATTTCAACGATCTGGTTGGGATCGAGTCCTGAGGTCGGCTCGTCGAGTACAAGGATTTCAGGGTCGCTCATCAATGCATGGGCCAGCCCCACGCGCTGTTTCAGGCCTTTTGAAAGTTCGCCTATGGTTTTGTGCATTATAGAATTAAGGCCGCACATATCAGACAGCTTACGGATTCTGAGCGTCTTGCCGCCGCTTTCCAGTTCCCGGATATTGGCAACGTAATCGAGGTAATCAAACACCAGCATGTTGTGGTAAAGCGGTGCGGACTCCGGCAGGTATCCCATCAGTTTTTTAATTTCCAGCGGATTTTCATCGATGGAAAAATCTTTCACGCGTATACTTCCGGCCGTCGGCGGAAAATATCCCGTAAGCATACGCAATGTGGTTGTTTTACCCGCTCCGTTCGGGCCTAAAAGCCCCAGGACTTCACCCTTCTTAATGTGCAGGCTTATATGGTCCACCGCGCAGAAGCTGCCGTAATATTTTGTCAGGCCTTCAACATGGATCACGTTCTCTCTCCCCCATGAACACTTCTTTAATATTTTCCTTAAGCGAACCTTTCTAAAATTTAAAAGAACGGTTGTCAAGAGTTTTCTATGAAAGTGGGCCGGGTTTGTCCCAAAGGCAGACTAGCGCCCGATGATTAATTGCCGGGAATATCTGTTTTTTATTCTTTTTGCAGGAGTGCTTGCGGAAGGATTTTAATGAAATCGCGTATTTCGTTTCGTACGCGCCTGTAGTGGCCAAGCGCTTCTTCCTCGGTTTCGGCGGGCAGCTTTGGGGGATCGTCGAATCCTTTATGAATCACTTTTTTTACATTGCCGGGAAATACCGGGCATGTTTCGGCGGCGTTGCCGCATACGGTTATAACGTAGTCGAACAAAACGCCTTCCAGTTCCTCCAGCCGCTTGGAGCGGTGGCCTGAAATATCAACTCCGGCCTCGGACATCACCTTGACGGCATTTGGATTAAGGCCGTGCTTTTCTATTCCCGCCGAATAGGGTTCGATCAAATCGCCCGTCAAACGGCGCGCCCATCCTTCGGCCATCTGGCTGCGGCAGGAGTTGCCGGTGCAAAGAAACAGTACCTTCAGTTTTTTCGTTGGCGTTTGCATTGCAATCAAACATTTCCCCTTGAATAATCGACGACGGTTTCCTTTGTCGACGACTTTCCTGCACGATTGTATAGCATTTTTTCAGTTCAAACATCAGGTTTTTTACATGGGAGCCGCAATCTGGCGGAACTCCCGTTTGGGCCGCGCAACCCCAAAGTTGACACTCATACGGCACAAATATTAAAATCATAGGTGGAGGACTAATTAAAAGGAAAGTCGATGAATAATTACTCAGACGAAGATATGGAGAAACTTTCAAGGGCCATAGTGGAGGCTATCATGAGTTCCGAACCCGTGCGGCGGGCCCTTGGGAAAATGCACAACGTCGAAGATAGCTTGCCCAGCAACTTCATGGTTTTCATGCTTCGTCTTGATTCGCTGGTCGACGGGAAAAACGGGAACAAAAAGGGTGAAATACGTCTGGAGGAATTTTCCAAGGAGAAACCGAAAAAACGTAAATCTCGAAAACCGGCCAAAAGACTTCCTATCGTCGACGGCAGGTTATTGTCCGAAAACGAAAAGACTTTTTTGGATTACCTTTCAAAAAAATTCGATCAAAAGGCATGGCTTAAAAAGAATAAAATCTCGCTGGATTAATACCTTCCCGAGGTGTTCATCAACCGCAGCATCCAGCGTTCTCATTTGATGTCGAAAAGCAATGGGCGTCGATGCGCCAGGTCAGCCTGCGGGCGCGTAAAGATGGTAGACGAACATGTAAACAATCACCCCCGTTAAAGATACGTAAAGCCAGACGGGAAGCGTCCAGCGGGCGATCCGCTTGTGAGCGTCGCAACGTCCTTTTACGGCGTGGTACAGGGTTGCAAGGATCATCGGCAAAACCGCCGTGGCGAGTATCGTGTGGGTAATCAGAATAAGAAAATACAGCGGGCGCACGGCGCCCTGTCCCGCAAACCCGACGCTGCCGATATTGTAGTGGTAAACCGTATATGAAATCATGAAAAGGACGGACGCAGCCAAAGCCGCCGTCATGCAAACTTTATGGGCGGTTTTTTTTCCGTTTTTTATGAAGTAGAAGCCCGTCATAAGCAGTATCGCGCAGACGGAATTAAGCGTTGCCTGCAGGTGCGGCAGCAGCTTCAACATTACCCCGCTTTATTCCTGAATAAAGCGGGCCAAAAATAATCCGGGTTACCGTCTTCCATGTCCGTAAACCCAAAGGGCCGCGCAAAAAACCGTCGCGCAAAACAGCGCCATCATTGTTATGCAAAAGGGCATGGACGGCAGATTCCCGACCGCTCCCGGCGCAAAGAACTGATGCTGGAGCGCGGCTATGCAGTAGGTCAGCGGATTAACCTTTGCGAGCGGCGCCAGCCATGAGTGCATCCCTGCAACCGGGAAAAGCGCCCCGGACAAAAGCCACATCGGAATAAGAAACATGTTCATTACCGCGTGGAAGCCCTGCGTCGAATCGAGCTTCCAGGCTATTATGAAACCCATCGCCGAAAGTGAAAACGAAACGCTGAAAAGGATTATCAACGACGCGGCAAACGATCCCGCCGAACCTAAACCTATACCCACAAAGGGGGCGATAAGCAAAAATGGTATCCCCTGTACAAAGGCGAGGGACGAGCTTCCCAGAATTTTTCCGATTACGATGACATACCCCGGCACAGGCGCCACAAGCACGGACTGTAAAAAACCCTCCCGGCGGTCTTCTATGATGGAAATCATGGAAAATACGGCGGTAAAAAGAAAGATGAGCACCAGCGTTCCAGGGAAAAAATATTGCAGATAGGTCAAACCTCCCGGCTCACCACCGACGCTGAACGATCCGCCAAGACCCGACCCTATAAAAAACCAGAATATCACGGGCGGAACCGCCGCGCCTATTACACGGCCCCTGTCGCGGTAAAAACGGATCATCTCGCGTTTCCACAGCGTTGCAATGGCGATACAAGACCTTCGCACCTTACCTCGATTCCCTGATAAGGCAGCCGCCCGCACTTTTCCTCCCCTTGCCGCAAGGCGATAAGGGGAGGCGCAGGAGGGGTTTTTCCATAACGCTTGTCATGGTGAGTTGTCATCCTGAGCCTGTCGAAGGACGAACCACGACAAGCTAAAGAAGCGCCCTTCGGTAAACTCAGGGTGACAATCGGACACCACCCCAATACGGGAGCCGTTGCAAACGGCCCCTCCTCGTAATCCGATAAGGGGCAAACGAAGATACTTAAACAACATGGATACCTTGCATTTTCCTAACCGGGAATCAAGGCGCACCTTACTCTTTCTCCCGCGCACGGATCGAACGGCCCGTTCGATGTATAAAAACGTCTTCAAGCGTCGGCTTTCCAACCGTTACAGCCGAAACAAGGCCGGGGAAGGTTTCGACCAGTTTAGGTATGAACTCGTGTCCGCGTTCCATTTCCACCCTTACGTCGCCGTTTACCACGGTCGGCTCGCCGCCGAACCGCACACGGATTTTTTCCATAAGTTCCCGTGGACTATGCGAGGTGACGTTGATGACGTCGCCGCCGATCTCTTTTTTAAGGTCGTCCGGTCTGCCTTCGGCCACTATCCTCCCTTCGTCCATAACGGCGATTCTGCCGCACCGTTCGGCTTCGGAGGCGAGGTGCGTAGTCATGAGGATTGTTACCCCTTCCCGCTCGCGTAGATTATCAAGCGTTTCCCGCAGGTTTCGTCTGGCGCCCGGGTCCAGCCCCGTTGAGGGTTCGTCCAGAATCAGAAGCCGCGGTTCGTGAATCATCCCCTTTGCAAGTTCTACGCGCCGCATAAGCCCGCCTGAAAGTTTTTCTACGAAATCCTTTTTACGATCCGATATTCCAAAGACTTCAAGTTGCCGTTTTATCTTTTCGTTCAGGCCGCGCCCGGTCAAACCGTACAGATGTCCCTGGTGAACAAGGTTTTCCTCCACCGTAAGTTTTCTATCCAGGCTGGGCTGCTGGAATACCACGCCGATGCCGTTCCTTACCTCGTTTACCTGCCCGATAATGTCTTTTCCAAAAATCCGCGCGCTTCCAGCCGTGGGTATTATGAGGGTTGCGAGTATTTTGAAAAGCGTAGTCTTGCCGGACCCGTTAGGGCCTAAAAGCCCAAAAATCTCCCGTTGGTTTACGGACAGGTCGATACCCCTAAGCGCCTCGCCCGGCTCCTTTTTAGATGGATACGTATGGCGTATACCGTCCGTTATTACTGCCGTCAAATCAAATAAAACCTTTGATTTTAAAAGTAAGCGTTCCGTATTTCACGATTCACCGCTGTTTTTTCGGCAGTACCTTGAGTTTTGCATTTATGAGCTCCTTTTGGGTAAGGCGCAGCAGGTTGGCGAGCTTGTGGACAAGGTAGTCTTCGTGCTTATCCAGATGTCCATCGGCGTAAATAACTTTCCATACCATCTCTATAATCTCTACTTTTTCATTTTTTGAATAGTTTTTATTTATCAGGTTGGTGAACTGCCACAGGTCGATACTGTTCTTCCGCTCCCTGTGCGATTCCTCTATAAGATCTTTTACGTATTCGCCGGACAAGCTGTAATCCTGTTCCATGATGGAGATAATGCGCCGCTGCTCCTCCCCGGAAAACTCGCCGTCCACGGAGGCAATCTCCAGAAGCAGCGCGCATGTGGCAACGCGTACGTCGTGTCCGCTTTTATCGCCGGTTTTATTTTCGTCGGTTTTTTTCCTGAAGAACTTTTTCACTAAATCCAGCATCGTACAAAACTCCCACTTTTAAAAAAATAAAATACCCGCCGCCCGCCGCCGTAATTGGTAATTGCCGAGTTTTTGCGAGGCGGATCCAAGGCCGAATGCGCTTGCGATTGCATTTTCAACAAAATTAGAAAAACTTAGAATATGGCGAAGCTTTCCATCGATTCCTTTTTGCTTCTGGTTTCGGCCATAACGCTTTCAAATATGGCAGGGGTAAAATCGATGGCTTTCATTGCGTAGCGTTTCATATCCGGCGTCCTTTCATCCCAGCCGGAACCGATCCTCAGCGTGCGGCTTATGATATCCGCCAGATGAATGATTGAAGCCAGCCGCGTGCATTCCTCCGGCGCATTATCGGACGCGTGGTGATAGCCGATGGAATTCGCAACGTTAATCGGCAGATGCCACTTGTGCATCAGTATCTGCCCCGCCTCCGCGTGGTCAAGACCCAGCGCCTTTTTTTCGCATTCAATCATAGATTTGTTTTCTTCTTCCACCATGGTTATGATTTGAAAAAACTCATCGGGAAAAACAGCTTCAAAAACCACTTTCCCAACGTCGTGCAGCAATCCGCATACGAAAACCTCCTCCGGGTCGTCAAGGCCTACCTTTTCGGCAATTGTCTTGGCGGTGGTGGCTACCCCCAGGGAGTGAACCCACAAACCGTTTCTGTCGAACCGGCGCATCACCCCGCTTTTCCGTGAAACTTTGAATATGGAAGCGCCCAGCGCCATGCTTTTTACAACGTTGAAACCAAGTATCACCGTGGCCTGGTCGATGGATGTTATTTTCCTCATGTGCCCGTAGAAAGCGGAGTTCACTAGTTTCAGTATGACCGAAAGTATGGACTGGTCCGTGGAGATCACATCGGAAAGGTTCTTGGCGGACGAGTGTTTGTCTTCTACGATCTCTATTATTTTTTTGAGAACTGCGGAAAGAGTAGGCAGATCCTGCAGGTTCCGGATGGACGACTTGCGCCTTTCTACATCATCGTGCTGTTGTTCCACATATCCCCGCTTGAGCAAACATTTCTAATTCACGCATAACCTAACACTATCAACTATGGATGCAATTGTTAAATTATTATGGAGATCAAATTTTTTCCACGGCAGAATCCGGTATCCAGCCCGTCCAGCCGGACGGCAGCGTGGCGAGCACAAAACCGTTTTCCATGCGGTCGAGCCGCACTTCCGTTCCTGCGTGCAGTTCGAAGTTTTGCGAGGAGCCCGGCGCGGGCGCCGAGAACGCGGATACGCTTTTATCTATGATGACCCCCCGCATTACCGCGTAGTCCGACCATGTTTTAACTCCCGTTACGAACAGCTGTATTACAAGCGCGATAGCCGCCGCCGCGACCGCGTTTTTCAGTTTTGCGCCGTATAATATCCGGGACGGTCCTTTTTTAATAAGCGCGCATAAGAGAAGCGCAAGGGCGGTAAGCAGCGCGAGACAAAGCGATGCGTGTTCGTTTGCGGACAGCATACGGTACGGAGCCGTTATCAACTTGAGCGGTTTCGAGACCGGGGAGGTTTCCAGCTTATCCGTTCGTAAAAGCCTTGCGTGTTCGAGGTTGGCTATGATCTCTTTGTCGCGCGGTTTTATCTTGAGCGCACGGTTATAGAAAAGGATCGCGTAACCGATCTCGCCTTTCTTGAAATGCGCGTTTGCCCGGTTGTAGAAAAGGTCGGGGTTCGTTACGTTCGCCTTATCGTAAAGGTCTATAGCCAGCTCCCAGTTGCCGGCGCGGTAAGCGGCGTTACCGTCGTTCATGAAATCGGCTGGAACGCCGGCCATGCAGTATCCATCCGTAAATATCAACGCAAACCATGCGGCGATGTGTATAAATGATCGGTAGCGCCTCATTTTGAAAATTACAAAAAAATCTGATTCACGGCGAACATCCCCTCCTCGGTTCACGAGGAGGGGCGCAGGGGTGGTGTCCATAAGCCTTTTAAAATAAAGGCAAACCCCTCCGACTGCCTTCGGCATCCACCTCCCCTTTTGCCTCACGGCAAGGGGAGGATTGTTACAAAAACCGGTTTCATGGATTTGTCGATTCAAACTGAGACACCAATAAAAAATCTCACAGCTTTTTTTCCAACTCCCGTATTACGGTAAAAGCCTCGTCGAGGATGCGTTTCATTTCAGTTTTTTTTCTGCTTACCGGAGAAAACCTCGCCGTATCGCATTCCTCGAGCAGGTGTGAAAATTTCTCCGCAAAGCCGCCGTTTACCACGTTCAACTTCTGGTCGATGACTTCCCGCGTAAGAGACGACTCCGCCATGCTCCATTTATCCGCAAGGAAACTGCGGAGCGCGCGGTCCATCTCGCCGAAGAATTTTTGTGGATTTTTTTCATCAAGCCGCTTTTCCGCCTTTTTAAGGCGGGTATCGGCAAGACGTTTCGCGTTTTGACGTCTTTGGTATTCAACGTCGCCCGCAAGCCGCCGCCTTCTGTCCATATAAAATCGGTATGCGAAAGGAATAATAAACATTAACGCAAGGTAACCGTAATAACCCGGATTCCGGTACCAGACCGCTCCCTGGCCGCGCAGTTCGGTTACGTCGGGTTTGATGTGCCGGATGTTCGACAGCCGCTCCACGCCCTTGCGGATGTTATAAGGGGCGGCTCCCGCCGGCGCAGTCGGCTGACTTGTGACGTAACATACCATCTCCTCGGTGGCCATGTT
>BTTC01000011.1:0-15454 GCA_036244935.1 bacterium
GAATACTGATCGCTGCAGAAACTGCACGAGTTACAGCACAAATTATGATAAGTATGACAAAGCGTCAGAAACGAGTTTGGCCAAACTATGGCATGCAAACGAAAACGGCCAGGTTGTATTGTATGATCACTCAGGATTCGGGAATTATGGAGTATGGAAAAAGGACTACCGGGATTACTCCAAGAAAATTATTGAATATACATTCCCATCACCCGGACCACCGGGCGTTCCTTTTTCCGAACTATGTTATGTAAATGACGACCTGTTTCTTTATGTATACAACGTTATGTCCACACGTTGGGCTATTAATGCGTCATATATCAACAGCAGCGGTGTTGTAATTAGTACAACCACTCTCGAAACTGCCGCTTTGCAGGGTACATTTGTGCTTGACCCTTCATGCTATAACCTCAACGGAACATTTTACGTTGGTTTTACTTATGGAGACGGCTCGGTATCTCCAAGACGACAGTATATAAAGCTCTACAGGGAAAATGGATTTACCAGCAACAACTGGAGTTTTGTTAGTGATACTTTTACCGAGTCGGGGCATACGGAAGAATATTTTGTTATAGACCTGTTCGAGTTAAACGGCAATTTAATGGGCATCGGCTCTTTCGGCGTAGACAGGACTCCCACTTTTACGCCTCTTGCTACCGACCACTATATTTATGATTTCACGAACTGGCAATTTTATTCGTCTCATCCGATGCCAAACTACTATACAGGCTCTCCTGAAACATTAAAAATCGGCGATACTTACTACCTTGTATATTTCCAGGCAACGCAAGTTGCAGATCTGATAGCAGAAATTGTTATGGTCACCACGCAAGATTTTATTGCTTACTCCGCCCCTGTGTGTATTGATTGCGGCTATTCCAGTACCGAAACAAAATGGCCGACAATCGCCCAACTTCCGGATGGCAGGTTGTTCGTTGCCTATGCGTCGAGGTTGGGAGGTCAACTTGATGTTATTTACAGGACTTCATCACCAACGGACTACACCGAATTCTCCAGCTATTACGGTACTATCGGAAACGGAAACGGAGAAGAAGACCATGCTCCCGTGGTGATAGACTCCCAGGGAAGAGCAGTGTTCGTCTACCAAAGACTTCTTTCGGGACTGGCCCAGCATTATCTCATGTCGGAAACATTTACTGCAAACTGGGCGCAAGGGAAGTTCGGGCCCGGTTTGAGATTCAACGGCGTAGATGATTATGTGGATGTTGGTAATAGCGCCAGTTTGAACATTACCGGAAATGAAGTTACTCTGTCCGCATGGATTAACACGCCGGAAGCGACGGCCGACGAATGGGACAGGATAGTTTCAAAGGGAACGGCGGGCAGCGTTAATCCTTTTGCAAGCTACACTCTTTTCAGAACGTTGGGTGGAGATACCGTAAGGTTTGGACTTTCCACATCAGCAGGAGCTGGGAGCTGGGAAAAAGTCATATCAGCAACATCAATAACGCCAAACGTATGGATGCATGTAGCCGGGGTTTATGACGGTTCAAATATGATTATTTACATCAACGGCGCCGAAGATAACAGAATCGCGAAAACAGGCAATATAGGCAGTACAAGTGAACCGGTTATCATTGGAGGTAATACCGCTGCTTCGCCTCGAAAAGATTTTTTTAACGGATATATAGACGAAGTAATAATATTTAACCGAGCGTTATCCGCGGATGAAATCCAGGGGATTTATAATGATAAAACACTCTCTGAAGGCAGCCATAGCGTAACTGTATGGGCTAGTGATACATTGGGAAATATCGGTTCATCAACCGTATCCTACAGTGTAGATACAACTCCTCCTTCGGTAACAGACCTTTCACCTGCGGATGGCTCTGTCGGCATTCTCCCTGACGAGCTTGC
This sequence comes from bacterium, assembly GCA_036244935.1. Taxonomy (GTDB): domain Bacteria; phylum Nitrospinota_A; class UBA7883; order JACRGQ01; family JACRGQ01; genus BTTC01. Next base: position 1,879 of record BTTC01000011.1, read on the forward strand.
AATATCGGCCACTTTCAGCGAAAACATGGACAACATGACGATAGATACAACAACGTTTATTCTTATGGATCCCGACGGTTTGCCCGTATCCGGTACGGTCAGTTACGATTCCGCTACTTTTACCGGAACCTTTAAATCGGATACCGGTCTGCAGGCTGACACTGCATACACCGCAACCGTTACCACCGGCGCAATGGATGCGGCAGGCAACCCGATGGCATCCGACCAGACATGGACGTTTACGATGGGCGGAGGCTGCTTCATAGCGACCGCGGCATACGGCAGTTATCTCGATCCACACGTTCAGGCGTTGAGGGAGTTCAGAGACGGATACCTTATTACGAACGCGCCGGGCAGAAACTTCGTTGAATTTTATTACGAATATTCGCCGCCAATGGCGGACTTCATTGCGCGGCACGGCTCGATGCAGGCTTTTGCAAGGACGGCGCTCACACCGGTTGTGTACGGCATCGCGTATCCGCAAACCGCACTGGTACTTTTAAGTATGGTCAGCGCACTGTTTTTTATCAGGTTTTCTGCAAGCCGCAGACAAAGCTGAAAATGCAGGACAACGCGCAAGATTTCGCAAAATCAGGCTTCGCGGATTATTCATGTACGATCCTTGTATACTTCACGACACGGCATTGAAGATCGCGGCATGGCTTGAGCGCAATACTACCAACGATAATAAAACCTGCAAGGAAATTTTATCGCTTTCTATTCCGTGTATTTTTTTATATTCTCTAACGCAAAGCTGAAAGGTTGCGCAGGAAGCGAAATTATTTGATTTCACAAATATAAGCCCTGACAATAAAATAAATTCAGCAAAGAGTTTTACGGCCAACTGATGTTAAGGGGCGCTCATAGTTCAGCCCGGATAGAACGCCAGATTGCGGTTCTGGAGGTCGCAGGTTCAAATCCTGCTGGGCGCACCATTTTTTTTAAATCTGCTGTATTACACGAGCCAGGCGATACCCCCTCCGGCTGAGCGCCGCCACGCAGGTTTCTTATTGCGTATTTTTGGTGTATCCTCATATAAAGTATGGATTTACGGAAAAAGGCAGGGTCTGGTATCGCGGTTTGTTTCGTTGCCGCCATTTTGTTTCTCCCCGGCTTCAGGGCTTACGCCGGTTCGCTTCGGGTAATTCCGTCGAGTATATTTCTGGATTCCGAAACAAAAACAGCTTCCGTCCGTATAAAAAACGGCGGCCAGGAGAAAATGAAAATCCAGATTGAGGTTTATTCATGGACGCAGGATTCCAATGGAAACGATGTTCAAGGCGAGACCAAGGAATTCGTTGCGTTCCCTAAAATGCTGAAAATCGACGGCGATAGTGAAAGAACGATCCGCGTCGGTTACAGGGGAAAACCTTTTCTCAAGGAGCGCGCATACAGGTTGTATGTACGCGAGCTTCCCGCTAGAAATTCCAGCGGCGGCCAGGTCGTCAGGTTCTCCTTGCGTATAGGTCTGCCGGTTTTCATCGCGCCCGCAAGAGGTGGCGGAAAAGAAATCCAGGAGGTTGAAAACGTGAGCGTAATCCGTAACAAATTCGCCGTTACGGTAAAAAACCGAGGCAATATACATCTCAAGATAAAGCTTATTACGGTCGACGGTATGAACTCTTCCGGCAAGAAGATTTTTACGAGGGAAGCCAAGGGCTGGTACGTTTTGCCGGGCGTTTCCAAACCGTTCAATGTCAAGATGTCCCGGAATGAATGCCTGAAGCTGAGCAATTTAAAGGTGACGGTAGAAACGGTAAAGACGAGTACAAGCAGGGAAGTGGCCGTAAGCAGGTCGTGGTGCGAACAGCTTCGGGAAACGTCTGAAAAACCGGAGCCCTAGCGGCTTGGAGGAACGGCATAAGGATTAAAAAAAACCGGCGCATCCTGTTGAGTGTTTTTTTTGTCTGTCCAATAATTTTCCCCGGTTACCTGTACGCTACCGTAGGCGAGCCTGCCGTAATCCAGATCATACTCAACGAGGAGGACAAGGGCGCTCACTTCATCTTCATTACCACGGACAGCGTACCTATCATTCCCGAAAAAACCCTCATTGCTTTCGGTTTCACCGGGGACATAAGCGGCGGCATAGCGATAGGCGGCGTGGAATACGTTTCTCTGGAGGCGCTCTATCCCGAAGTAACCTACGTATTGAACGAAATTGAAGGCGTATTGAAAATAAAATCGCGCCCCGGGATGTTTATGAAACAGATCATCGACTATTCCCGTAAACCGGACGTGGAGATTGTTGAAACAACGCGGAATTCCGCCTTTATAAACTACGACGCCAATTACACCTATACCGAAAATAACGGCGCCGAATCCGGCAGACTAAGCCTTCCCTCCGAACTGGGCATAAAGCTGGGCGATTATTTCGCCTATTCCAATTTTCTTTACACTTACGTCGATAGCCCAAACATAGTCGAAGAGCTCACCAGAATAAGAACAAACATCACGAAGGACAACACGAAGGCCATGCGTAGATACATAATCGGCGATGTTTCCGCTTACTCAGGAGAGGGTGGAAGCGGCATGGATCTGGGGGGAATCAGCATATCCAAAAATTTTTCCTTGTCGCCTTACTTTTTGAAAATACCTTCGCTGGAGTTAACCGGCACCCTTTACACCCCCTCCGAGGTGAACGTGTACGTTAACGGCGTTCTGACAAGGCGGGAAAGGCTCCAGCCCGGCTCCTTCGAGTTATTGAACATCCCGCCGGTAAGCGGTCCAGGGGAAGTAATGCTGGAAATCAAGGACGCCTACGGAAGCATAATACGGACAACCGATCTTTATTACCTCTCGTCAAACCAGTTGAAAGTGGGGCTTCACGAGTACAGCTATAACCTGGGCGCAAAAAGGGTAAACCTCGGCGGCAGGGAGCCCGGGTACGAGGATCTCGCCTTCTTAGGGTTCCACAGGGTCGGCGTAAGCAAAAACCTTACAATCGGCTTGAGGGCGGAGGGAGACAGCGAGTTGACAAACATGGGGGCAAATTTTACGTTTGTTACGGGCGCGTTCGGAGAGATGGCGCTGTTCGCGGACGGCAGCAGACGAAACGGAAAACAGGGGACAAGGGGTTCGTTCAGGTACAGGTATTACCCCATGGGAACCTTTACCGCAATGCTGCAGGCTACCGGCTACGATGTGAACTACGAAACACTGGCCTCCGCATTGTTGATTCCCGGCCAGCGGCCAAAGTACGAGGTTTTTTCAAGCGCAAGCGTATCCCCGGGCAGGTTGGGCTCCATATCCGTTTCCTATTCCTACGAAAAACTGTTTGATGAATCCGAGCAGAAAACCGCGCGCGCTTCCTACAACATGAGGCTCATCCGCAACCTTAATATCATTTTCACGGCCTCCAGAAGTATGAGAAAGGATACTGTTACCGACACTTACTTAGCCCAGTTCAACTACTACATAGGCGGCGGCAAGAGCTTAAACGTCAACACGCAGGTTAACGAAGGCCAAACCTCAACTGCGATGGACTTCCAGAAAAACCCGGATGCCGACATGGGTTCCGGTTACCGGTTCGGGGCAACGGACATTCAATCTGTAAACGGACGAAGCGCAGCCTGGAACGGCGAGGTCGAGAATCGCGCCGCCCGCGCCGTCTATAAGCTCAGATACAGCGGAAACGATGCAGGCTCGAACAGATACAACCCCGACGTAGCCGGCTCCGTGGCGTTGATCGACGGCGGTATATACCTCGGTCGGCCCATCAGGGACAGCTTTGCGCTGGTAAAAACGCACGCCATTAAGGGGCTGCCCATAGAGCGCAGCAACCAGAAGGCCGGTATAACCAACAAAGACGGCGACGCGCTTGTACCGGGCCTTATCTCGTACTATAACAACAAAATATCATTAGGTACGGAAAACCTGCCTCTGGAATACGTACTGGAGGGTGACGACAAGCAATACGTCAAGCCCGGCTACAGAGGCGGAAGCGTGGTGGAGTTCAGGATTTCAAGGCTCCAGGCCTTCGAGGGACGGCTGTTCTTCATCGAAAAGGGAGAAAAGACAGCCGCGCAATACGCAGGGCTGGAAATAACGCTGGACGGAGAGATAATGGAGATATTCACGGGAGCAAACGGCGAGTTCTATATGGAAAACATCCCGCCCGGCGAGTATACGGCGCGGCTGTTTGATGACAAAAAGGAATGCGAAATTAGACTTACGGTACCGGAAAGTGATAAAATGATAGTAGACATGGGAGAAGTAAGCTGTGAAATACGTTAGATTTTTTGTCGTAATCGCGGCGGCGTGCCTGCTGTTCTCAGGTAAAGCTTACGCTTATACCTGCACTATTACGGTTAACAACATGGGCTTCGGCAGCTACGACATCTATACCTATGAGGCCGCAAAGAAGTATGTAGAATTCACCAGCATCATTTACACCTATTGCAGTAGTAGTATGGCGCGTAATGGAACCATATCACTCAGCTGGGGCAATGATCCCAGTGGCGGCGCCCGCCGGATGCAGATCGGCAGTACCGGCGAGTTTTTGAAATACAACCTGTATAAAGACAGTGGGTATTCCAGTGTATGGGGCGACACCGGTACCGAAAGGCAGATTAATGTGGCTTTGAACAGCGGCAGCGGTAGCGGTAGGGGGAAATATTTTACTATCTGGGGCGCTGTCGATATGTACCAGGACGCGCTGGCAGCCGGCAGTTATGCGGACACGATTGTGGTTACGCTTGAATACTATCTCTGACCCGCGTCCACTTGATTCAATGCTCGATGCGGTGAAGTTGTGACGAAATTAGATAGTCGTCCCTGAAAAAGTGATTATGTCTTTTAAACAAAGGGTAATATGACTTCCGTGGCGTGTAGAAATTGCAGGGAAAATGAAGCGGCCATCAAAAAACCGGTTGTTTCAACAACGCTGGAACGGCCGGTTCTCCCATCCTCAGTTTATGAGGAGGGGCTAGGGGTGGTGTCCAGAAGCCTTTTAAAACAATGGGCCAACCCCTCCGGCGCTAATAATGCGCCACCTCCCCTTATGCTCGCGCAAGGGGAGGATTGTCTTAAATCCGGACTTTTTCAGGGGCGGCTAAATACAGGGAAGCAAAGGGCGTTGTGGGTATTAAAAAATATCTGACGGCGTTAACCGTTTTGATGCTGGTTCCCGGCTATGCTGGCATCGCCGCCGCCGGCTCCGGCACGGCGCCGACCGTCAACTCAGCCGTAAGCTGCGCCATCACCACCAGCATCAAGGCCAGCTCCGTCGGGGGGACTGAACTCAGTTTCGGCAGCATCGCGCAGGGCGAGGGGCCTTACGACGCGTCGGCAGTCATATCCGTAACTCTTACGCGCGGCACTGGTTATAACATTAAAATCAACGGTGGAACTGGACAAAGCATGGGAAGTACCAACGACAGGACGCTGGAACTGGGCGGCTCAAGCGCCTCAGATGTTATTACATACGGGCTGTTTACGGATGCCCCCGGCGGTACTGCGTGGAACGTGGACACGGCATACAGCGGCTATACGAGCGGAAGCGGGTTTGCCGCACAAACAACGAATATCTACGGCCGGATTACCTCCGTCGGCAGCTCGCAAACCACCGGTGGATACAGCGATTCCGTTACGATTACGATAACTACGGAATAGTTCCACCGTTTATATTAAAGACCTCATTGTCACCCTGAGCTTTTACACCTGATGGCAAAAAAATGCCGCCCTGAGTTTATCGAAAGGCTGAGCTTGTCGTGGTTCGATGAACTCACCATGACAAGTGGGGGCGTACAGGTTCACACTGATACGCCACCACGTCGGCTTATTTTTGGTTTAAAAGATGATCCACGGCCTCGGGCAGGTTGGCGGCGTAGAAATCCGCCGGCGCGAGTCCATCGTCTTCGATTTTCTTTTTTTCCTCTACGCCGTGCCCGGTGGCGACCATGACGGTTGCGGCTCCAACGCTCTGTCCCAACTTTACATCGGTTACCTTGTCGCCGATGACTACTGAGTCGGCCATTTTTATAATACGATGCTTGTCCATTGCCTGACGGATCAAACCGGTACCGGGTTTGCGGCAGTCGCATTTACGACTGTATTTCTCAACTTTTCCTTCGGGAAAGTGCGGGCAGTAAAAGACATCATCGATTTTCCCGCCGGAGCGCTCCACGAGTTCGATAACCCGTCCGTTAACCGCGTCGACGACGTCCGTTGAAAAATATCCGCGCGCCACGCCGGATTGGTTGGTAAGTATGATGACCCGGCATCCCGCATCGTTAAGGCGTTTTATCGCGTCCGCCGCGCCGGGTATCATTTCTATATGATCGGGATCGCCTATATAGCCGTTATCAACGTTTATCGTGCCGTCCCTGTCTATGAAGGCGGTAGTTATTTCGTTCATGGTAAAAACTCCATCGCTTCAAGTAACTTTATACGGGCATTTTCCAATTCTTCTTCAATTGTGCAGCCGCTTGCCCTCGGATGTCCTCCACCGCCGAACATCCCGGCGAGTTTGTTAACGTCAAACTCCGTTTTGGAACGAAGGCTTACCCTTGTTTTACCTTTTTCTTCCTCACGCAGTAAAAAGGCCGCCTCCACGCCTTCTATCGAAAGCGGGTAATTGACGAACCCCTCAGTGTCCATTTTTCTGCCTGCGTCCGAGTTTAGAAAATCGTGGTCCAACTGCGCGAAAGCAACCTTTCCGTTTTTATAAATTCGTACCGAAGAAAGAATCTTAGACAACCCCTCAAGCGTTTCCCGGTTCATAAGGAAATACAACCAGTCGGCTATCTTGTCCGGCACGGCGCCGCATTCCAGCAAGAGCGCGGCGAAACGAAAAACTTCAGGAGTTGTATTGTTGAATCGGAACCTGCCGGTATCCACGCACAGGCCGACGTAAAGCGCCTGCGCGGATGCGGGATCGGGTTTTATGCCCATTTTCTCGTATATCCCGCCGACGACCTGCGCCGAGGAGGAAGCTTCCGGCACTATCAGGTTGCGGTATCCGTAACGCTGATTGCTTACATGGTGGTCTATGTTTAATATCTTTACGTCACTGGATAAAAACCGGGCGGCGCATCCTATCCTTTCAAGATTCGGGGAGTCGATTATGACGGCAACGTCAAAAGATTTATTTTCCACCGCCGAGCTGGCGCATGACCGTATCTCTTCTGTACGCGCAAGGAACGAAAGTTTTTTTGGTGTTGGATCGTGGGATATTATCGTGTATTCCTTGCCGAGATTATCTAATATCCCGGCAATGGCCAGTATGGACCCTATGCCGTCGCCGTCGGGGTTTTTGTGGGTGCTGAGAAGGAAACCATTTTTTGTTTTTAAAAATTCGATGGCTTTTGTGAAATCCATCCGCACATGCTATCACACAGGCCGCCGTTATTTATATAGACCCGACTGCATTTCATACGATTGGCGCGCGGACGGTTACCGGCGGCGCAAACAAAGGCCCATGCCGCCCCGCGCCGCCAGTAAAAAAGCAATCGTAAATTTATTATTCAACCAGTGTGAAATCATCCTTGGTAACGCCGCATGCGGGGCATACCCAGTCGTCCGGTATGTCTTCAAACGCGGTGCCGGGCTCTACCCCGCCGTCGGGATCACCCAGCGCGGGATCGTATATCCAGCCGCAAATGTCGCACACCCATTTTGATGTTTTTGTTGTTTCTTCCATTGATTGCCTCCTTAATTGAGAGGTTATTGATCTTGCAGTTTCTGCAGTTTTTCTTCAAGCTTGGTTATAAGTTCTTCAAGTTTTTCACGATGCATTTTTTCCTGTTTTGCAAGAAAGACGAACATATCCTTGGATGAGGGATCGTCGAACTGATCGGCCAGTTCCATGTAGTAATCATACGCGGCGCTTTCGCGCGGAACGGCTATTATGAGCGCCTCGATTTTTCTTGCCAGTTCTTTCCGTTCTTTTTTATGCATCAGACGAATTTGCCTCCCAAGTGTCCGAGATACGTCGCGAATCCAAGGGTCGTATAAACCGCCGCAAGGTACAGATACCTAAAATAACTTTCGGGGTAAGCCACGTTCGGGACTTCGACTCGCCAAACGACTATAAGCAATAGTATCACCATAAGGAGGATGCCGAAAACCCTTTTGTGATTAAAAATCATGGTGGAACGCCCCTTGAACCTTTTTTTCCAGTCGATGAACCCCGAAAAGAATACGAAGGGAGCTGACAGAAGCGTAAAGAAAAAACAGTAAAAAGAGGAAACCTCGAAATCGGCATTGCCGTTAATGTAATAAAGAGTAAGCAATAAGGCGCCCACCGGCGTAAGTCCGTTTGTGAAATGGCTAGATATGTGATGGGCGTGTATAAAAAATTTACCTTTTGTCATACGACTGGCTCTATGAAACGATCCATATAACACACGGATTATCTGCTCGACGAAATTTTGTTCATTGCCGCAACCCTGTAATCCCGGTTATTATAGCACCGCTCTTCTTTAACACAACTGTAGACGAACTTTATCGTATGAACATCCGTGGATTTCAGAGATATTGTTTTTATTGCCGCCCAATCCGGCACATTTTTACTACGAGACGGAACCGCAGGTTCACGGGACGGAACCGCAGGTTCGGGGGCGGACACGGCGATGTATACGGCGCATACGGCCTGCCACAAAGCAAGGATCGGCGTTTGCAAATCCTGAAGATACGGAATAACTATACGAAAAGCGTGAACACCCGTAACGCCATGCAGCGTTATTATGTTTCCCGCTGCAAGATAGATCGCGACAGCCGCCTTTGCAATCCCGGGCAGGCACGATTCATCGGGCTGAAACCCGCCGATCAACGAGTTGAACCCTGCCAGTTTACCCGCCTTCTTCATCTGCGCGTAGATCAGCCCGCGGGAAGGTTCAAGGCGCATGTCGTTTTGTTCGCGGATTTTTTTTAAAAACCTGTCCGGTTCAAAAGCGGCGTTCCCGACATCCGGCAGCTGCCCCAGATCGCCGTATGCGGCGTAGAAGTAGGCGAGGGAGAAAACAATTTCCTCCTCGTCGCCCTGTTCAATAGCATAAGAAAGTCTTATCAACGGGTGAAACGCTCCTCCCGCGAGCCCCGGCATAAGCTCCGGCAGATATTCCTTAATAATCTCGTCAACCGACCGGGAACTTCCTGCAAGGTTCGTAAAAAATTCAAGATAAGCGGGGAAGGCGTGTATTTCCCCCTTGTATTGCCCATACGTCTCCTTTGTTATTTCAAGTGAATCTTCCGCGATATGGTTCAGGCTGCTTTCGGAGCGTTCGAAAAATTCTTTTAGCGTCGCGCCGTCGGCTCCAAGCCGGTTTAAGGCAATCAGTCCCATGGATGCGTGGTTTGCCAGCGCCCCTTTGAAAATGGGCGAATAGCGGCGGTTTTTCTCTACACAATATAAAAGACTCATAGTAAAATTTCAGTAATTTACCTGGTTATTTTTTTCTCGCATCTACGAGTGAGGCTAACTTGATATTATAGGTTTTCATTTTATCCTGAAGGTTTTTTCTTGCCAGTTTTATTGCGGCGGCGGTGCGCGTGATGTTGCCTTTGTGCAAAGCCAGGGCCGTTTCAAGATACTGCTTTTCAAAAGACTGTTTTGCTTCCTTCAAAGGCGGCAGTTCCGAACCTTCATAAACAAATATCCTTCCGGTATCCTTGCGTACATTTTCGGGCAGATCGCCAACATCGAGTTTTTTACCCTTGGAGAGCACCACGGCGCGCTCCACCACGTTTTGCAGCTCGCGGATGTTGCCGGGCCAGCCGTAGCCCGAAAGGCACTTCAAAGCCCTTTCGGTAAAGCCCTCCACCTGTTTGCCTATTTCGATGTTATATTTTTCCAGGAAATAATCGACAAGCAGCCGTACATCGTCATGCCGCTCCCGTAGGGACGGTACCCTGATGTAAATCACGTTAAGCCTGTAGAAAAGGTCTTCCCTGAATCTTCCGCTATTCACTTCTTCGATCAGATTGCGGTTGGTTGCCGCAAGTATTCGCACGTCGGTTTTTATCGTTTTTGTTCCACCCACTCTTTCAAATTCACGTTCCTGCAATACGCGAAGCAGTTTTACCTGCACGGCGTTTGAAACTTCGCTGATTTCATCCAGGAATATGGTGCCGGTATGGGCGATCTCGAACTTTCCCTTTTTGAGGGCGATGGCGCCGGTGAACGAGCCCTTTTCATGGCCGAACAGCTCGCTTTCCAGAAGGCTTTCAGAAAGAGCAGCGCATGCGAGTTTTACGAAAGGGTTGTTTCTGCGGGAGCTTGAATATTGGATTGCGTTTGCCACCAGTTCCTTGCCGGTTCCGCTTTCACCCTGTATCAACACGGTGGCGTTGGTATTCGCAACGGCGGCGACGGTTTTCATGATGGCGTTTATCTGCGGAGTTTCACCTATGATCGTATCTGAACTTTTGACGCTTTCAAGCGTGTACTTAAGAGCCACGTTTTCTTTTTTCGTGGCCAGATAGTCCATTGCCTTTCGCACCTGATTCAGCATGTCTTCTGGCTCGAACGGCTTGAGAACGTAGTTGTAGGCTCCCTTCTTGATGGCCTCCACGGCGGTATTAATGCTTCCGTGGGCCGTTACGATAATAACCTCCGTGTCGGGCCATGAGGCTTTTATATTTTCAAGCAGCTCTATGCCGTCCATCTCCGGCATCATCATGTCGGATAGAACCAGTGGAAACATTTCGGTTTCCATCATTTTTAGAGCTTCAATACCTGACTGGGCTAGGGTATGCTGAAGGCCTGCTGCTTCCAGCAGATTGGATATGACATCGAGGATGTCCTGATTATCGTCAACAACTAGTATTTTTTCCATAGTGTATTGTATGTGCGGTATTCTGTATAAAGAGGAGTCAATATGCAAATCGAACATGAAATGCGGACCTTGGGAAACCAGCTCGAAGGCATGCTTATTCTCATCGCCGACGATACGGAAGCGCATCTTAATCTTTTGGCGAGCATTTATAAAGAGGAGGGGGCAAGCACGATCCGTGCGTCTGACGGGTTATCCGCCCTGGAAAAGGTAAAAAATCTCGGCTCGAAGATAGACCTGATGGTGTTTGACGTTCGTATGCCGGAGATGGACGGCATAGAGCTTACTATTAACGTTCGCAAAATACACGAAATGCGGCAAACCCCCATCATTCTTGTAACTGCGGAAGCGATAGAAACCAATCAGCTTGCGCACGGTATGGAGGCCGGCGCAAACGACTATCTCAATAAACCGGTGCAGGAGGTGGAACTGATCGCCCGAAGCCGTACCATGCTTCGGCAGAAAAAACTTTTCGACGAAAACCTTGAACTGCGGAGGTCCCTGGAGTTGAAGGTGGTGGAAAGAACCGTTGAAATAGAAATGACGCGCGACGTGGCATTATTCGGGTTTGCGAAACTTGCCGAATACCGCGATCCTGAAACGGGCGGCCACCTTGAAAGAATACGTGAATATACCAGGGTACTTGCGCAGCAGCTTCTGAATAAAGGTACTTACCGAGCCATGATCGATCAGAAGTTCGTCATGCACATTTACAAAACCTCGCCTTTGCACGATATCGGAAAAGTGGGCATACCTGATTACATACTTTTAAAGCCGGGACCGTTGACCGAAGAAGAGTTTGAAATAATGAAAACGCACGCGGTAATAGGAGGCGACACTCTGGCTCAGGTGGAAGATAGATTGCTGGGTAATCCCATAATCGCCATGGCCAAGGAGATCGCATGGCGGCATCACGAATGGTGGAACGGCAAAGGCTATCCCGATGGCCTTGACGGAGAAAATATCCCGCTGCCCGCCAGGATTATGGCGCTGGCGGACGTTTATGACGCGCTTGTTTCAAAAAGAGTTTACAAAGAGGCGATAGAGCATAATAAAGTGGTGGAAATGATAACTGAAATGTCCGGCGCCCACTTCGACCCGGTAATAGCGAATGCCTTTAGCGAAGTTACCGACACTTTCATGCATATTCAAGAAAAATTTAAAATGCACGAGTGATCCGCTCCACGGTGCTGGCGGCCTTAAAACGCCATTCCATGATCGAGCCTGGAAGCAGACTCTGCGTCGCGCTTTCCGGCGGGCCGGACTCAACCGCGCTTTTGCATATCCTGCACTCGCTTAAAGGCGAGTTGGGCATCGATCTTTGCGCCTGTCATGTTAACCACCGTTTGCGGGGGGAGGAATCCGAAGAAGATGCGCGGTTTGCCCGCGAAATTGCCGTGCGGCTTTCCGTGCCTTTTTACGTCACGAATGTCGACGTGAGGAAATACCGCCGTTTAACCGGCGGCTCTATCCAATCCGCGGCGAGGGAACTGAGGTATCTGGTTTTCACGCGGCTGCTGAGTAAAAAAACCGCCGACAAAATAGCAACCGCCCATACTGCCGGAGATAATACCGAAACGATACTGATGAATTTCCTTAGAGGGGCGGGGCCGCAGGGTATGGCGGGTATTCCGGTGATGCGCGATAAAAACTTCATACGCCCGCTGCTTGATGTACAAAAAGAGGAAATCTTTCGCTACCTTGAGGAGCGGGGCATCGCTTATAGAACGGATCCCTCCAATGACGACCCGGCGTATCGGCGCAACGTTATAAGAAATTCGCTTATCCCGCTGCTTGAAAAAAATTTCAACCCCTCGCTTCATAAAACTTTACAACGCGCGGCGTCCGTGTTCGGCGATATACAGGAGTACCTTGACGGCCTGGCTGAAAAGGCGCTTAAAGAGGTTTGTATTGCGCCGAAGGGCGGCACCGTGGACTCTTTGGACACTTGCCGGTTTTCATCGCTGCCGAAGGCGTTGCAGTGCGAGGTGATAAAAAAATTCATCGTTCGGGTACGTAAAAATGTCGCGGCACTTTCTTTTGAAAATCTGGAAAGTCTTCGGAGGCTGGCGGCCAAGCGGGGCGGGGGTGGGGATATCATTCTGCCGGGAGTCAGGGCTTGCGTTTCACACGGGAAATTCTATTGCGTTAAAACGGCTTTCCCGACCGTGGACGAATTTTTGTATAAACGGCTCGACGAAGGTTTTGTATTTATCAAAGAGCTGGGTTGCCGGGTAAATATGGAAAAAATAAAGCCGCCGCCGCCGCCGTTCGACCCAGCCTGCGAAACTGTTTACATGAATCTTGAATCGGTTCCCGAAAACAGCGTCTTCCGCAACCGGCGCAATGGTGATAAATTCCATCCGCTTGGCGGCCCCGGAACCCGAAAGCTGAAAAGTTTTTTTATTGATAAAAAAATCCCGCGCTGGGAGAGGGATTCCATACTGCTTCTTGCAGCCGGCCCTGATGTTTTGTGGATTGCCGGTTATGGGTTGGCCGAAAGCGTGGCCGTAAGTAAAAATGCCGAAAAAAACATCTTGAAAGTGAAGATCGAACAACCATACCTGCCGGAGCCGGGTTAAACTGGATTTCCTGAATATGAAATCATCTATCTTGCGCTTTACGATACTGCCGTTATCGAGCAGTTCGTTCAGCCCTTAGGCAGGCTCAGGGTGACAGGTTGCCGCATCATGATGACCAAAAAGCGTCATGGTGAGTTGTCATCCTGAGCCTGTCGAAGGACGAACCACTACACGGAGAACCGCGAGTTTATCGAACGGTCGAATCAATGGGGGAGGGGG
>BTTC01000012.1:0-15259 GCA_036244935.1 bacterium
GTATGTTTCAGTTGACAATATACTTAATAGTCCTATGCCCATAGTCTTGTTCGGCAATCCAATGGGCACTGGCGGTATTTTAAGCGCTTTGCTTGGAGAAAATATTATTTACGCTACGGACAGCGGTGGTGAAAGCGGGATAGGAACGCTAATTTACCAAACCGGAGTAGCAGGCCTTTCTTTATATTTCATCATCATGTTGTTAATATTATTTTTCATATACGGCGCTTATAGTCAATTAAGGGAAAAAGGTGATGCAGAGGCGGCGATCTATTTCAGGATTATATTTGCGACCACTACAGGATTGATGGTTAATGCGCTTTTTCAGGAGAATGCGTTTGCTTTAATCCCTTCAAGCACATATTTTTTTGCCGCAGGGCTTGGTTTGAATATGGCGGCAAATACGTTACTAGCCAAGGAAAACAATGCGGGTATTAAAAGATTATGAGACGGACTGATGAATTGTGATGAAGCGCGCTTCTTTGATTCGACAAAAACAAAAAGATGGGATTGACGACGACATCTTAATTGACGTCGGTTGATAGGCGGCTTCTTCTTTACGATGGCGATTTGTTTGATTAGGGACAGTTGCTGTATACGATGTGCACACATAATGTTGATATTCAGACCTTGGAATATCTATCGTATCTGCTGAAATTTAAAACGCTGCAGTAGAGAAAATTACTGGTCTATCTTTCCAAAATCGTCCGGCTTTACGTTTTTAAGCCATTTACCCCACTGCTCGGAGTCTCCCAGTTTGCTGTCTGCGGCAACGTCGAAGGAGCGCGCTTCTTCCAATACCTTCCTTGCTACCAGTATAGGGGCCTTGAAACGCAGCGCCACCGCGATGGCGTCCGACGGGCGGGAATCTATGTCCACGTCGCCGCCGTTTATCTGGACGGATATTTGCGCGTAGAAGGTGTTGTCTTTCAGGTCGTTAACGCAGATATGATTTATTTTGGCATCCAGCCCGTTGATGATGTTCTTAATAAGGTCGTGCGTCATCGGCCTGGGCGTTGAGATTTTTTCCATCTCAAGCGCTATGGCGTTGGCCTCGAAAATTCCAACCCATATCGGCAGAACTTTTTCACCTTTTGAGTCCTTGAGGATTATTATTGGCATGTTCGTCACGGGGTCCAATGTGAGCCCCTCGACTTTCATCTCTATTTTGCCGCCGTTTTCCATATTGTTTTACCCCTTGTCCTCAATCCTTCCCCTCAGATTATAGCCCGCTACGCCGGTGACAACCAATCTTACGATACCTCCGGCGCAATCGCGTTCCGACCTGAAAAACACCATATGATTACCGGGCGTTCTCCCTGCCCATCCGACGTTCAAGCTGCCGTCACCGCCAGCTTCCCTCCTATCATTATAAGCCCCTTCACACAGCACATCAACTACCGTCCCTACAAGATTTTGATTTTTTTTCGATATTATCTCCCTGTGGAGGCTCAGGGCACGGTTGAAGCGGTCGCTTGAAATTTCTGGGGGAATCTCTTCGCCACGTTCCGCCGCCCGCGTGCCGGGCCTTTTTGAGTAGTTGAAGAGATATATGGAATCGAAACCCACCTCTTTCATTACCTTCAGGGTATCCTGAAAATCGGCCTCGGTTTCCGTGGGGAACCCCACCATGACGTCGGTTGAAATCGTTATGCCGTGAACCGTTTTTTTAAGCCGATTGACTTTTTCAATATAATCTGACGACGTATATCCGCGGTTCATGATACGCAGTATCCTGTCTGAGCCGGCCTGAACCGGCAGATGGATGGCAGGACAGACTTTTTTAGCCGAGGCCATTACCTCTATCAGTCTGTCCGTAAGGTCCTTTGGATGGGACGTCATGAACCTGATGCGCTCGATACCTTCCACCTTGTCCACCAGCCGTAAAAAAGCCGAAAAATCTGTTTTCGGCTGAAGCCCTTTGCCGTACGAGTTTACGTTTTGCCCCAGCAGTATTATTTCCCTGTACCCGGCAGAGGCCAGCTCCTTAACCTCGGCTATGATAAAATCGGGCGGTCTGCTTACTTCCCTGCCCCGCGTGTTTGGTACGACGCAGTAACTGCAATGGTTGTTGCAGCCCTTCGCGATCCCCACCCACGCCGAAATCTTCGATTGCCTTGCGCCGGGTTCCGGCCCGTCCCCGAATCCGTTGTCACCGAATTCAACGTCCAGCAGTCTTCCTTTAGCGCCTTTATCGCTCCGTTGCTTTTCTATCAACTCCGGCAGCCGTTTGAGAGCGTCCGGGCCGAATATGATGTCAACCACCGGCGCCCGTTTAAAGATTTCTTTTTTTCTAAGCGTTGCCATACAGCCGCCCAGGGCGATGATTATGTTTTTATTTTTCTTCCTGTTAAGCGCCAGTCTGCCGATGCGCGAAAAGAGCTTTTGTTCGGCCTTGTCCCTTATGGAGCAGGTGTTCAGTAAAATCACATCCGCCTGCGACGGATCGGCGGCCCGCTCCATACCGCTTTGCGTAAGGATGGATTCGATCCTTTCGGAATCGTACTTGTTCATCTGGCACCCGAATGTCTCCAGGTGATATTTAACGGCCATCAACCTGCTCATGATTTTCACATTCTATTTCAACGGCAAGAGTAGTCAACAAATAAGCATTGGAACAAGCGAAAAACCCCCTTATGGGGAACTGTTTTTCGCGAACCTGCTAATGCCATGCAGCCCCGCCATAATTAATGGCGGAGAGGGAGGGATTCGAACCCTCGTTAGGTTGCCCTAAACGCGCTTAGCAGGCGCGCGCCTTCAGCCGCTCGGCCACCTCTCCGCACAGTTTTATAATGGTTATCAGGAGAATTATCTTAACACACGCCAACTTCGTAACTTATGAATCCGGGAATGAAAAATTGACTCTAAATCATGCGGGTGATATTTTTTCAGTATGCGGAAATTTGCCGTTATTGTTTTTACGCTTTGTTCACTGACGTCGGCGGCGGGCTGCGAATCCTTTATATACGGCGAAATATCTTACCCTGCCGATATGAAAGATTCGACTGCCGGTCAAGAGGGAAAAACCGGCGATATAAGCGCGGTTGAAATAATCGAAACGATAAAAACAGGACCGGTAGAGCAAAAAAGCGGCGAGGGGCATAGCGCGCTTGTGTATGTATTTCCGGTAGAATTCGATACCGGATGGGATAACATCCTGGAGGCCATGCTGGATCTCCCTTTGATGAGCGTGGATAAAAGCAGCGGCATTCTTATCACCGGCTGGATAAACAACAAAGGCGTTCCAAAAAAGCGGGCCGCTTCCATTAACATATTCGGCGGCAGCTCCAAGCTGGTAAGATATAAATATGTGGTGCGCGTTTACGATCTCGGAGCCGTATCGAAGGTGAAGGTGATACCGTTTACCCAGGTTATGGAAAACCGCAGGTGGCGGGTCGCCGATCCTGAGGTTATGGTATCGGAAAAACTTATGAAAAGAATAATTACTAAAATGGAGGAATGATATGCCGATATATGAATTTATTTGCGGACAATGCAGCCACTCCTTCGAGGAGCTGCGCCTGTCGAGCAGTGACTTCAAGAAGATCTCCTGCCCAAAGTGCGGCAGCAGAAAAGTGTCCAAGGAGTTTTCCACCTTTGCAGCCGGCGTAGCGGGGGGTTCAAAGCCTGCGGGGTGCGCGGACGGTTCTTGCGATATGCCGCAGATGCCGGGTTGTTCTTCAGGCATGTGCGGACTGAACTGACGGCGGACGGTGAATTACTCATAACCGCAAAAACGCAGGTAACGATAAGACCGATATTATTGTACTGCTGCAGCGGTGGATACGCTGCGCGCATTTTAAACGCCGCGCAAGGTAAGTGGTGGCTTGGTTGGTAAAAAAGATATTTGGTTTCTGGACGGGATTTGTTTTTATGCTTTCCGCTTCGGGGTGCATAACGGCTGAAGTTTTTTCCTTGAATACCTCAAATACCTCACCCGCGCCGGACGGCATGGTTCACGTTACCAAAATTACATATTCGACAGTAGAAAACGGCACCTCCGTCAAGGTATACGCTACCGGCAGGCTTGAATATACATCGTACAAACTTTCCAACCCTTTCCGTCTCGCCGTGGAAATTCCCAACGTACTGCTCGATTTCGAACCCGAACGCATAAATCTCGATGATCCCAACATCTCATCGTTAAACGTAGTGCGCTTTCCGAAAGTCGACTCGATAAGGCTTGAGCTGGAGCTTTACGCCAACGTATCGTTTAATATCAGCCCCGCGCGGCAATATCTGGAAATCGTGGTTCTGGGGACATCGGGAAAAAAATCCCCGCAGCCGGCGGTTTCCAAAGAGATCGTTGCGGATTCCGGCGAAATGAACAACCCCCCCCAACGTAAGGAAACCCTTGATAAACTGCGGGAGGAAAACAATAACTTGAAGCTGGAAATTCTGCAAAAACAAAAGGGCGCACGGGAGTTGGAAGAAGAAAACAAACTCATCCAGCAAGAGTCGGCCAAGAACCGCCACCGGATGGAAGAAGCCATCGGGCGGGCGAAAAACGTAAATGCGCGTAACGAATTCCTTGAAAAAAAGCTGAGCCGACTGCAGGAAACTAAGCCGAACGCATTACCGCCGGTTGCGGGTTTTTTAAAACAGGGCGGGGCGCTGCCTTCGCCTATCCTTCTGGCATCGGATAAGGGCGCGTTTGAAGATATGGACGAGGACTCGAAGGCATCGGTGAAGGATATAAGGAACATGCTGTCAGGCTGGCTTCTGGCATGGAACCGCAAGGATTTTGATACCTTCTCCGCCTATTATTCCCAAGACTTCAAAGCTGGCATCATCAGCCGGGGAAAATGGTTGAGGGATAAAAAACGGAAGTTTGCAAAGCCGGGCCGGTTTGAGATTAATGCGAAAAAGCTGGAGGTTAACTTTATGGATGCTAACAGCGCCGTCGTAATTTTTGATCAGGTTTTCAAATCGTCCTATTTCAGCGACAGAGGTACAAAAGCCTTAACGTTGACGAAAGAAGACGCCGACTGGAAAATATTATCCGAATCATGGAAACCTTTTTAGCTTATGGCACGCCGTAGGCCCAACTGCGGGGTCACCTTTTCTGACGGATGGGCGGGGGCGAAAGGGTGGTTCTTCCTGAGGCCGCGTAATCCATGAACAATATCCTGTCCCGTTGGCGCTTCATACTTAAAACGCGGTTTGGCGTAGCATATTCAAATTTTGTATTAGACCGGGCTTTCAGACCAGGCATACCGTCATGGATGCCGGTTTTGATGCGAAATACTTTCGCGGTTTTTGCGGTAATCGTAACGGTTGCCGGAATCGTGTTTTTTGTTAATAAATCTACCGCTACCATACCCGATATTACGAAACAGGGCGCTTCGATAATCGAAACGCGAATAAGTTACGCCGTTGCAGTGGACAAGTATCAAAAAAGACTTTTTATCCTCAAGGAAACCGATAAATATTACGAGGTCGTGCGGATGTACGAAATATCGCTGGGGGAAGTGATAGGCGCAAAAACAGAAGAAGGCGATCTCAAAACGCCCGAAGGATTTTACAAGATCATCAGCATCAAGGAAGACAAAGAACTGCCGAAGAAATACGGTCCGCGCGCATTTGTGCTGGACTACCCGAATCGATTCGACATGGCAAACGGCCGGACGGGAGGGGGAATATGGCTGCATGGATCCGGGAAGGGAAAAAAGACGCCCGATACGCGCGGGTGCGTGGAACTTGACGACCGCAGTATTGTCGAACTCGGTAAGTGGATTGATATAGATACGCCGGTTGCAATATTTCCGTTTGATTTTGAACTGCCGGTGGTTAACGGCAAAATCGACAAGCGCTTCATTACCGGAAACTTCTTTTACGGGGATATGCCGGGCGTAAGCGCAGGTTGATTCATTTTGCTTTATACTCAATTCCGAAGTTGAATGTCCGTCGTGGAAAGATCGGGTGAGGCTTCTACAAAAAAAGCTTTTTTATCAGCATCCAGACGTGCTAGCATTAAAAACTTTACGTTCCACGGACTATTACAGCTGGTCGATGTTAAAGATGGGCCGCTAGCTCAGCCTGGTAGAGCAACGGCCTTTTAAGCCGTGGGTCGAAGGTTCGAATCCTTCGCGGCTCACCATTTTTACATCCCTAAGCTGTTGTAGTCTTTTGGGTTACATAACGTTTTCGCTGCTGTTTGAAATGGCGCGAAAGTGGCGCGGGAATGAAACAGGGTTGTCCCCATCGTCTAGCTTGGTCCAGGACACCGGCTTTTCACGCCGGCAACAGGGGTTCAAATCCCCTTGGGGACACCATTTTTTTGCTATGAAATCAAAGACTTAGTGTTTTCGGAATAGCGAATTTTGGGGCAACTTTCCGGGGTGCGGCAGGGGTGGCGGAAAAAGCCGTTACAAAATTTTTTCCACAACCTCTTCAAGGGTTTGAATAACGTATTCCACCTCTGCGTCCGTTAAAGCGGGATATAGCGGCAACGTTAAGATGGAGTTGCCTATAGAGGTAGCGACCGGATGATCTTCGGGTCTCAAACCGTAACGTTTTTTGAAAAGCGTCAGGTGGGAAATCGGGCGGTAGTTGATGGCGCAATTTACGCCGGATTTTATCATTGCCGAAACGAATTCATCCCGCTTTTCATGAGGAGAAACGCGAATAGTGTAGATATGGTACGCGTTTTTTGTCCCGCGAGGCGCAAAAGGCAGCGTTATGCCGGGAATATTCCCAAAACCTTCGTTGTAAGTTTTGCAAATTTTTTCCCTGCGTTTGCGGTTATTTTCTATCTTTGAAAGCTGGGGCAGCAGCAGCGCCGCCTGCAGATCCGTCATGTTGCTCTTGTAACCGACTTCTTC
This sequence comes from bacterium, assembly GCA_036244935.1. Lineage (GTDB taxonomy): Bacteria > Nitrospinota_A > UBA7883 > JACRGQ01 > JACRGQ01 > BTTC01. The sequence goes on from BTTC01000012.1 coordinate 6,825, forward strand.
AACGTCATAAACGGGAAGCGTAGAATCGTATCGCTCAAAAGCGCTTTTGCTTAACCCGTGGTTGCGTAAAATCCTTACTTTATCGGCGACATATCCATGCGGCGTTACCAGCGCGCCTCCCTCACCGCAGGTTATGTTCTTGGTGGCGTAAAAACTGAACGCGGCCGCGTCCGATAATGTTCCGGGGCCGTAGGCCGGGCCTCTTCCCTCTATGCAGTGCGCCGCGTCCTCTACCAGTTTGAGATTATATCTTTTCGATATTTTTGAGAATTTGTCCATGGGAGCCATAACCCCGTAAAGATGCACGGGGCAGATGGCCTTTGTTCGTTTTGTTATTGCCGCTTCGGCAGCCCCGACGTCCATTATGCCTGTCTTTTGGTCCACATCGACGAAAACGGGCGTTGCGCCCGCATGAATAGTTGCCGTTATGCTGGCTACGAAAGTAAAAGCCGGAACGATCACATCGTCACCCTCGCCGATGCCCAGGGCCTTGTATGCCAGATGGAGCGCATGAGTGCAGCTCATTAAGCCGACTGCGTGCGGTGAACCCAGGTACCGGGCAAAGGCCTCTTCAAATTGGGCCGTTTTGGTTCCCGTAGTTATATAAATATTTTTTACGGTGGAAGTAAACTCGGTCAGACAGTCGCTATCGATGTTGTGCCTGAAAAACTCCACCACTCTTTTCGGCTTTTTCTTTTTGCGTTGTTTAACAACTTTATTTTGAATTTTTGTATTCATCACACTGTCTGCGCTCACCTTTTTAATATCGGATTTTTTCATGTTTTTGTTTAATTCCGTACATAATGGTTTCTTCCGCTGCTTTTTTCAAGTCCACCTTCCCGCCAATAGTGTAAAATGACGGTTTTTTTGGTATTCGAACAAGGAGAAGATTTGCATTACTTTGATTATAAAAACGGAAGCCTTTACTGCGAGGACGTGCCGCTGGATAAAATCGCGCAAGAGATAGGCACGCCCTTTTACTGTTACAGCCGCAAAACGCTTTTGCGCCACTTCATGGTATTCGAGTCCGCCTTTAAAGACATCGACTGCCTTGTCTGCTACGCCGTAAAGGCAAACTCCAACATAGCGGTTTTACACGAACTCATAAAAGCCGGCGCGGGGTGCGACGTTATTTCGGGCGGGGAGTTGTACCGCTCGCTAAAAGCCGGATGCGATCCGAAAAAAATCGTTTACGCCGGCGTAGGGAAAACCGAACAGGAGATAGAGCAAGCGCTCAAAACCGGCATACTGATGTTCAACGTCGAGTCGTCGCAGGAGCTTTTCAGTATAGACAAGATAGCGGCGCGGCTCGGCATGAAAGCTCCAGTGGCTCTGCGCGTCAACCCGGACATCGACCCGTTGACCCACCCCTACATCTCGACGGGGCTTAAGGAAAACAAGTTCGGATTCAACATCGACCAGGCCGTAGAGGAATACCGGCTCGCGGGTAAGATGTCCAACGTGGAGGTTGTAGGCGTTCATCAGCACATCGGCAGCCAGATAACCAAGGTGAACCCCTTCGTGGACGCGTTAAGAAAACTTATCGATTTCATAACAAAACTCCGCGATACCGGCATAAACCTCCGCTACATAAACCTCGGCGGCGGGCTTGGGATCACTTACAATGACGAAGCGCCGCCCCACCCGGAAGAACTTGCTGAAAAAATAGTCCCGTTATTAAATGGAGGCGGGTGCGCCATTATCATGGAACCGGGAAGGATGATCGTAGGCAACGCGGGCGTGCTGGTTTCCCGCGTTCTGTATACAAAACAAAATGCCGAAAAATTTTTTTATATTATGGACGCGGGGATGAACGATTTGATGCGCCCGTCGCTTTATCAGGCGCATCATACGATACAGCCGGTTAACCATGAAGGCGGCAAACGTAAAAAGATAGAGGTGGACGTGGTAGGCCCTATATGCGAATCGGCCGATTTTCTAGCCAAGGACCGCATACTGCCCGAATTCAAAAGGGGCGAGCTTTTGACTGTGATGGGCGCGGGCGCTTACGGTTTTTCGATGTCATCCAACTACAACTCACGGCGCAAGGTCGCAGAAGTGCTGGTTAACGGCGGCAGATACCACGTTATCCGCAAGCGCGAATCGATGGAAGACCTTGTACGCGGCGAAGTGATCGTGGAGGATTAGCTGTGCCGAAAACAAGGTTAATAAAATTTGCCAAGTACCAGGGGCTGGGTAACGACTTCATCGTAATAGACGACCGCAGCGGCAGTCTGAAACTTTCAAAAAAGAATATCATACGTCTGTGCGACCGGCGTCTGGGCATCGGATGCGACCAGCTTTTAATCGTGCGCGCGTCAGACACGGCGGATTTCAAGATGGCGCTTTACAACCGGGACGGATCGTCCGCCGAGATGTGCGGCAACGGCATCCGCTGCCTTGCGCGTTTCCTGTACAGCGCAAAGGTTACGCGAAAGAAAAACCTCACATTCGAAACGGCGGCGGGGTTGATAACAACGAAGATGCAAAACGGCAGCGTGGAGGTGGACATGGGGGAACCGATCCTGGATGGAGAGCGCGTGCCGATAAACCATAAAGGCATGATGATAAACTCGCCGCTTAAGACAAGCGCAGGCAGTTTCAATATCACCGCCGTTTCAATGGGAAACCCGCACGCCGTCATATTCGTTAACAGCGTTGACGATCTGCCGCTGGATAAGTACGGGCCCGCCGTTGAGAACCATCCGCTTTTTCCTAAAAAGACCAACGTGGAGTTCGCGCAGGTGAAAACTTCAAATAAAATCGTCTTGCGCGTATGGGAACGCGGCGTCGGCGCCACGCCCGCGTGCGGAACGGGAGCGTGCGCCACCCTTGTGGCGGCGGTGATGAATAAACTGACCGGAAGGAGCGTAACCGTATCGCTGCCCGGCGGCAGTTTGAAAATCCGATGGGACAGGAAAACAAACCACGTTTTCATGACCGGCCCCGCGCAGGAGTCTTTCACCGGTTCCGTAAAATTCTAAAGCATATTGCTTTACCATGGATACGATGTACATACGTAATACGTTGATGTTCAGACCTTGGAATATCTATCGTATCTGCCAGAGCTTGAAACGCTATAGACATTTTATACGGGAATACCTGACACAGTATGCCGTTTCCCCCGTGTCGTGGTTCGATAAACTCACCATGACAGGAACTTGTCACCCTGAGCTTGTCGAAGGGCACTTCAACGGCCACCATGACAAGCGTTAGTAGATACCCAAGGGCAAGCCAGTGGAACTCTGCCCTTCAGATTATTAGAAGAGCATTCCGGTCTTAACGCGTAATTCCGCGTTTTTTAAGTTTTTCCACCAGCGTCGTGCGGTTGAGGCCCAGAAGCGCGGCGGCCTTGTTTTTCACCCATCCGCATTTTTCAAGCGCCTGCAGAATAAGAGACATCTCGTATTCCTCTAAAACTTCTTTGAGGTTTATGCCGGAGGGCGGAATTTCGGTTACCGGCCCTCCCGCCTGCCCGGATTCCTCCGAATCGGCTTCGTTTGCACCTACAAGAAGCATGTCCTTTCGGAGTTGTTCCCCTTCGGGCCGGTCGGTTTTGAACTGTATGGGCAGATCGGCTGCGGTGATCATCCCTTCACCTTTTATGACAACCAGCCGCTCGCAGATGTTTTCCAGTTCACGCACGTTGCCGGGCCAGTTGTAATCCATCAAGGCCATCATGGCTTCGGACTCCATACCAGACACGCGGCGATTTTTTGTACTATTGAATTTTTTTATGAAATGCTTGATGAGTTTGGTGATGTCTTCCTTCCGTTCACGAAGAGGCGGAATTTGAATCGGAATTACATTCAGCCGGTAATAAAGATCCTCCCGGAATTTTTTTTCTATTACCGCCTTTTCGAGATCCTTATTGGTGGCGGCCAGCACGCGAACTTTCGTGCGTATCATACTGTTTCCTCCCACGCGCTCGAACTCCTGCTCCTGAAGTATCCTCAGAAGTTTTACCTGAAGAGCGGGAATCATGTCGCCGATCTCATCCAGAAAAATAGTGCCTTCGTGCGCCATCTCGAACTTTCCTATGCGTGTGCGGATTGCGCCAGTGAAAGCCCCCTGCTCGTGGCCGAACAGTTCGCTCTCAAGCAGATCGTGCGGGATGGCGCCGCAGTTCACCACAACAAAGTTGCTGCCGCGGCGCGGAGACTGCATGTGAATGGAACGCGCGAAAAGCTCTTTGCCGGTGCCGGATTCCCCGAGGAGGAGGACCGTTGAATCGGTATCGGCAAGTTTTTCTATTGTGTTAAAAAGCTCCTGAATTTTCGGGCTGTCGCCGATAATTTTTTTGGCGGGATAAACGGTATGTATTTCTCTAACGGCTTCGTTCATTTTTTTGACGCCCCGTACGAATCTCCAAACAGTTAATTTTCACTAATTAATTATAATTAAATTGAAAAGTAATAGCAATTCAATAAAAATAACGGTACGGATGTTCAAAATATTCAAAACCGATGCCGTAATACCGTCAAATAACCAAACAAAAAACTAAATCCACCCAACAGTTCAATAAATAATACAAGTACCGAGGACTTCTATAATAATGAGACGCTGTGTATACATTTATGTGCTTGAAGGGTTCTCACATTTGTAACGTATTGAAAAGAAAATGCTATAAATTTGGCATAGTATCTGCTTATATACGGCAGCATGAAAATAGAAATACAAAATAAGACTATCATTCAATTGCTGGATGGAAAAAAACTTATCGCACGTCTGCGTGGCGCCGTATGCTCGGATTGCAAGCGCCGGTGGTTTGATAACTACGTTAACAAGGAATTCTGCTTTTGCGGCTTAATGGAGGAACCGACGCGATGCCGGTTGGATGCGGATGAGCTATAAGGATTCGCTGCCGCTGTTTTGCGGGAAGTGCGTATACTCAAGGCGCTCAATACTCAAGAATTATGCGTATTGCCGGTATAAGTGCAAATACAATCCCAGGTATCGAATATCCGCAGTGGAATCGTTTTATAAGCGAAAACGCATCGCTTTGGCGGCGGCGCTTTGATTTTCATTATTTGGGCCGCTGTGATGAAATTGCTGCGTTAAAGCATATTGCTTTACCATGCGTACGATATGCACGCGTAATGTTGATATTCAGACCTGTTGGAATATCTATCGTATCTGCCAAAATTTAGAACGCTATAGTCGTTAGCCGCAGTTTGCATTTTCAGCGAAGAAAATCCAGATAGTTTTGCAAAATTAGTTGAGCGGCCATTTTGTCGATGACTTTGTTCCTTTTTTTCCATGATACGCCTGCATCGATCAGAACCCTTTCCGCCTGTACCGTCGTGAGCCGCTCATCCCGGAATACTACAGGCACGCCGGAAGCCGCTTTTAGAGAATCGCCGAATTTCTTAACCTCGTCATAGAGCGTACCCGGAGTGCCGTTCATATTCAGCGGCAAACCGATCAGTACGGTTTCGATTTCATACTCACCGATCAGACGGGTAATGTCGCTTATGTCTTTATTTTTTCCGCGCCTTGTCAGCACCTCCAATCCATGCGCGGATATTCCCAGCTTATCGCTGACGGCAAGCCCTATTCGTTTCAGGCCGTAATCGACGGCCATTATCGCAACCTTTTTATATGTCATGGCAGTATGATAGTAGATATCAGGTTTTGAATAAATAAGCGTTAAAGGAAAGTTGACAGCGTAACGGGCGAGATTCATAATAAATCCCCTTGTAGCATGAAAAAAGTAACCGAGTGCGCCGTTTGCGCGTGGCGTAAAGACTGCAGATTAAAGTACCGTTACGAGTCTTCAGGTATGAATTGCAAGGAATTCACCAGGGACCTCTCGCTTGATGTCCCCTCAAAAGCTGCTGGTATTGGTAAAAAGGAAAAGTAATCTTCAAAGGCGGTGTAGCTCAGTTGGTTAGAGCATGCGACTCATATTCGCAGTGTCCGGGGTTCGAATCCCTGCACCGCCACCAATTTCAATCACTTACGAACCTGACTTCCGGCGACTGCAGTCAAATTGCAGTCACGGTTTAGTACATTCACGCCCTATAGAAAACTATTTGGACGTCATACGATAGATAGAGTTACCACGATGACCGGTTCCTTACTTCACTTTGACTCTACCTGTGGTGTCCATCTGGTATAAAGCTATTTGCAGCGGTTGAACATGAACAAAAAAATTCGCAAGAATTTTAGATACCAATTACCCGACAAATTTGATAAGGTATTCTACTGAACTGGATATCGACTGCGATTTTGAAATTATACGATTAGTGAATTACGCTCAGTCTTTAGTAAAGGAGACAAAGTTAATGGAAACCATGGAAAACAACTTCGGGTATTCCGATACCGTTATTGACCATTTCACAAGCCCCCGCAACGTGCTTAGCACATCCGAAGACGAATACGGCCCCGACGGAGTGGGCATGGTAGGCAATCCCACCTGCGGCGACATGATGAAGGTGTGGATCAAGGTAGATTCTGAAAAAGACAGGATCACCGATCTGAAGTGGAAGACATTCGGCTGCGCGAGCGCCATAGGCTCCACTTCCATGATGTCCATAATGATAACGGAAAACGGAGGCATGAAATTGCGGGACGCCCTTTCGCTAACGCCGCAGCAGATAATGGACAGGCTGGGCGGTTTGCCGGATATAAAAATCCACTGCTCCGTACTGGGAGATAAGGCGCTTCGCAGCGCGATACACAATTATTTTGAATCAACCGGACAAAAAAACCGAATCCTTGAAGAGACGGTTCAAACGGTTTGCGAATGCGCCAATGTAACCGACAAGGAAATCGAGGAGCATGTCCTTGAGGGAGCCGACAGTTTCGAAAAACTTCAGGAACGCACCAAGATAAGCACGGGATGCGGTAAATGCAGGCCGGCAGCCGAAAAGCTATTCGATGAATACAGAACAAAATACTTCGGCTGATACCCCTCATAAGGAACCGACAATATTCAAGGTGGCCCAGATGGGCCATCCCGCTTTGCGTAGACAGGCCGAGCCGCTTTCGCAAAAGGAGATCGCCGACCCTGAAACGGCGCTTTTCATTGATTCCATGATAGCAACCATGCGCGAGTATAACGGTGCGGGGCTTGCCGCGCCGCAGGTGCACCTTTCAAAACAGATTGTAGTCATAGAGGCGCAGTCAAACTCCAGGTATCCGAACGGGGAGCAAGTCCCGCTTACGGTTCTGATAAACCCGAAGATAACATCCTTTTCCGACAAGATGCAGGAGGGATGGGAGGGATGCCTATCGGTTGCCAAGCTGTGGGGCCGCGTAAAACGCTCGTGCGAGGTGACGGTGGAAGCCCTGAACCGTTACGGGACGATAAACGTCATTAACGCCGAGGGGTTCTTTGCCGTCGTGCTGCAGCACGAGATCGACCACCTTTACGGAAAACTTTTCGTCGACCGTATGGACGACCTCTCCAGCCTCTGCTTTTCCTCTGAATACAGGCGCTATCACTCTGGATAAACCGTTATTTTTTCCGCCGCCAAAGCTCTTTACTTATGCGGCCGTAAAATGTAGAATCGTCTTCTTTTAGAAAGGAAGGCAAATACTTTGGCAATGCAATGTTACATATGCGGCAAAAAACCGCAGTTCGGAAGCAGTATCAGTCACGCGCACAATGTCAACAAGCGGCGTTTCAACCCGAACCTCCAGCACGTAAGGGCGGTCATAAACGGGAACGCCAAAAAAATAAGGGTCTGCACGCGCTGTATCCGAAGCGGTAAGGTAACAAAAAGGGCCGCCGGCAGGAAAATTTCTACGACGACTACGACTGCGGCGTCAACGTAAATCCCTTAGCTCTTGACGTTTTACGGGGATTTTCAGCAAGGTTCCGGCAGTTAACTTGTCCTTTGCCCTCATCGCGTTCATCATCGCTATTTCAAACGCCAGCGAACCGTCCCCCGATTTTTCACGGGCGACGACTCTGAAATCGTCGTTTTCCTTTGTCGTGTAAAGATCGATCACGTATGGAGGCGGCATTCCCGACCTCCTGTTCCCTTCACCGAAGGTTAGTCCCTTTATGTTTTCCAGATACTGCCGCCGGTTTTTCTTTACCGGTTTGCCCCGGTTGACGATTATCTCCGATTTTTCCCCTATCTTGATGATACGTTCGATGGTATCCGGATGGGTGGCGAGGAAGCCGTGATACCTGGAGCCGGAAACCCTTTGTTTGAATTGCATCATGCTGAAAAATTTTGCATGTTCGCGCGGGTCGTAGCCTGCATCGTACGCGTAGATCATTCCGAACTCGTCTGACTGAAGCTCCATACCCCTCCCGTAACCGGCGCTGGAAAGCTGTGAAAGCGAACTGGACGCCGCAAGCCAGGCCGCCGCCGCATCGCTCCCCCCACCGGCAGCGATGCTCGCGCCGAGTCCCGCGAATATCATCAGGGTATCACCCAGGCTCTTCTGCATCTGCTTGAAGGAATGGTGTCCTATAA
>BTTC01000013.1:0-15067 GCA_036244935.1 bacterium
AAACATCTGTTTGAAAACGAAGAGGAATGCCGCGCCATGCGGCTGAAGGGGTACGAATACTGCCGCAATATGATTTGGAAAGAGGTTGGCCATAAATATATGGATACGTTCGAACAAGCCAAGCGGCATGGACTGCGGGAGCACGTGCCTGCCTTCAAGCTGAAAACGCTAAGCGCAAGGCAGCAGAGGCTTCCCGAAATCAAGCTCGACCACCTGCGGCTTATGACGGACGACACGGGAATGCTTCAGCATTCCAATTTCAATATTCCTGACCGCAGCCACGGCTACTGCACGGATGACAACGCACGCGCACTTATCGTTATCGTCATGGCGCAAAAAATTCTGCGTCACGACGAATCGTTGAATTCGTTTTCCGCAATCTACCTCAGCTTTCTGGATCATGCCTTGAATAAAGATAGCGGCAGATTCCGCAACTTCATGTCGTTCGACCGCAAGTGGCTTGAAGAGGCCGGGTCGGAAGACTCGCACGCGCGTGCGGTTTGGGGATTGGGGATTGCGGTCGCCCACGGCCGCAACAAGGGTCAGGTGGGACTTGCGTTAAACCTTTTTCACAGTTCAATTGAAGCGTTTGAAGATTTCACCTGGCCGCGGGCTATGGCGTTCGGCCTTCTGGGAATGCAATCCTATTTAAGCCTCTACGGGGGAGATTCCCGCGTCAGGCAGATGCGCGATACCCTCGCGGCAAGGCTTATGGAACGGTTCAAGCGCAGCTCCACGGAAGACTGGCCCTGGCTTGAAGACGTTTTGACTTACGATAACGCAAGGCTTGCCCACGCGGTCATCTCATCGGGCCGGTGCATGCAAAACGATGAGATGCTCTCGATGGGGCTTAGATCGCTGCGCTGGCTAAAGAAAATTCAAACGGATGAAGAAGGAAAATATTTCACCCCGATAGGCAATAAGGGCTGGTACCCGAGGTATGGCGCAAAGGCCGATTTTGATCAGCAGCCTCTGGAAGCCTACGCGATGATAGACGCCTGCCTGGAAGCCTATCGCTGTACCCGTGACGAGGAGTGGGTAGCTTTTGCCTATAAGTGTCTTAACTGGTATCTCGGAGAAAACAACCTCCGTCTTGCGCTGTACGATCATACAAGCGGCGGATGCCGTGACGGATTGGAATCCCAGGGGGTGAACGAAAACCAGGGCGCGGAATCAACTCTGGCCTGGCTGATGTCGCTGCTTGCCCTTTACAACCATCGAAGCAGGCATACCGTAAAGGCGGCTCTGCCCGACGAATCCGGGGATGGTGAAATTAAAAAAGCCGACGTTTTGGAATCCCTGAGTGAAATTGGATGAGCCAATCAGGTTGAACGATACCTCAAAGCGGATGTCCCATTCTATCCAAAACCTCTGAAACGGACAGCGTTGCAATGCTCGTGCGCTGATCGGCCACGGCGTAAGGGATAATCAGCTCGTCGTTGTGGATAATGCCGCCGCAGGTATAGACGACGTTCGGAACATACCCCTCCCTTTCCTGCTGGGTGGGTGCAAGGATGGGGTCGTCGAGCCTTCCTATTATTTTGGAGGGGTCGTTTAAATCAAGCAACTCTATTCCCAGAGTGTACTTCCTCATCGGCCCTACGCCGTGCGTTAACATCAGCCACCCCGCCTTCGTTTCGATGGGCGAACCGCCGTTTCCTATCTGAACGAACTCCCACGGGTGCAATGGTTTTTGCATGATGCTCGATTCCTGCCAGAAATGTATGTTATCCGAATACATCAAATGGATGTTCACGCCGTCCTGACGCGAAATCATGGCGTACTTACCGTTGATTTTTCTGGGGAAAAGCGCCATCCCCTTGTTTTGTACCGCCTTTCCGTTAAGCGTTATGATCCTGAACGTGCAAAAATCCCTGGTTTCGATTAATTGCGGAAGTATGGTGAAACCGTTATATCCGGTATATGTGGCGTAATAGATCACGCTTCCGTCATCGTCCACGAAGCGCACGAACCGCGCGTCTTCAATCCCTCGGCTTTCGTTTTCCGAAACCGGGAATATCACCCTTTCGGAAATCTGGTGGTCGGGGTGGAATTTTATAATGTAATTCGATTTCGCAAGCCACAGCGCCATGTTTTTGGCGTCATTTTTGTGGTTTTCATCCAGATCGCAGGCCACGTCCAGTGAATCTATTTTCTCCTTGAACTCGTCAAACGTGAAGTCTTCGTCAAGCTCGTTCAGCAGGCAATCGGTAACCTCGTTGCACGCTCCCATCTCGTTCAGTTTCAGGTGAAAGAGATGCCTGCTGTATTTGCGGTTGGTATAAAGCTCCGGCGTTTCGATGTATTTGCTTACCGGATCAAAAAAGATATTGTCGTCTTCGTCAATCCGTCCGCTTCTGAACTCGATGGACGAAATATGTCCCTCGCCCGTGACGCGGAAACTCATTATGAATTTTTTACTGCCTTCCGGCACGCCGTTTTGATTCGGGTCTTCGACGATGGAGGGATTGAATATGGCAGCCGCCTCAACGGAGTATTCGCTTGTAAAGTACGAGCCCATCAGCAGCTGCCTTTCGTCCGTAAGCGTCTCGCCTTCCGGTATATAACGCTCTATTTTTAAAAAATGTTTTTCGAGCGTCTGCCGGAAATACCGGTGACGGTCGCCGAACTCCCGTATAACGTGATCCAGAAGCGTATCAACCTCTTCATCCGAAAGCCTTAATACGCGGTCGATTACCTCTTTTGTGCGGATTTCAGGCGACGGCGTGTAAAACCTGGTAATAACCCGTGACTTTTCGGAGTAAAATACGCTGGATCGTCTTTTGGCAACAAGCGGCCCCTGTTTTGTTTTTATATCCATTTTTTGTCCAATGTCCTAAAGGGTTAAGGTGGGTGGGCCGTTATGGCTCTTTTCGATCAAAACCCGGCTTCCGGTTTTTTATCACTGATCCATCTGGAAAAACTGAAATCACCGTATTCCATCTCCAATATTTTCGATGCGTACAACGATTTATTCATTCTCCTATGTTTACACATCCAGTGTAATTCACAAAGCCTTTGACCGCAACCACTCCAGATAAAACCGTATACTTCCGAAAACCCGATTATCTGTCCGTCTAACATCCAAACGATGAAACACGTTTTGCAAAGGTTTGTGGAAGAGGGTAGGGCCGTCTTGTTTATCAATCTGGCTGTAGTGGTTTTGCTGGCATACGTCCTCTCTCTTTGGATAAACCTTGCCGTCTCCGCCCGGATGGCGGATATACCCAAGTACGCGCCGCCTAAAATCACTAAAAAAACTCAATCCTATCGAAAGGCGGACTATTCTATTATCAAAAGGCATAATATCTTCAACCCATCCGCCGCCCCAGAAACAACGTCCCGCCCATCATCCCCCAATGAATCGATAAAGGCGGCGGCTACCGCGCTTAACCTCAAACTCCTGGGCACCATAATTACCGATTCCGGCACCCACAACCTGGCCGTCATAGAAGATAAAAAAACAAAACAGCAAAAGCTCTATTCCGTAAACGAAAATGCGGCGCCGGGCGCGAAGATAGTCCGTATAGACCGCTTTACCGTGCTTATTGACAACGCCGGAAGAATGGAATCTTTAACCATGGAGTACGAAAAAGGCTTTCCCAAGGGTCGCAAAGGCAGGAAGGGAAGGGGAAAATCGGCAAGGTCGGCCTCGCTTGGCGGTGGCCCCGATGTTCAAAAAGTAGGCGCCGGGGAAATAATTATGGACAAGCGCTACCTCGATAAACAGCTTGGGGACATGAACAGTCTTATGACTCAGGTTCGCGTTGTACCGAATAAGTCGAAGGATGGGAACGTTGAAGGTTTCAAGTTGTTTCAGATAAAAAAGGGGAGCATCTACGAAAAAATCGGGCTTAAAAACCGTGACGTAATCGAAAGGATAAACGGCCAGCCGCTCAACTCCGTTGAAAGCGGATTGGACCTCTTCCAGGCCCTTAAAAGCGAGACGCATTTTACCGTGGACTTGAAACGCCGTGATTCGAAACAAACCTTGACGGTAAACGTTCAGTAAAAGGAACAGGTATGAGAAGATTTATCGGTGGACTGATTATTTCAATGTTAACCGTGCTGCCGGCTGCCGCCGTGGAAGACGACTATGTCTCGATGGATTTCGTGAACGTAGACATCGCGGTGGTGGTTAAATATATCTCGGAGCTCTCCGGTAAAAATTTCGTCATAGACGAAAAAGTGCAGGGGAAGGTAACCATCATCTCACCGAAAAAAGTAAGCAAAGAAGAGGCTTATAAAGTCTTCGAGTCTATCCTTGAAGTTTACGGGTTCGTTGCGGTTTCATCGGGCAGCGTTATAAAGATAGTTCCTATTGCCGAGGCGCGCCAGAAACCGGGGTTGGTGCAAATAGGCCCCAAAATTTCGGAGGAGCTGCGCGACCAGATGGTGACTCAGCTTATAACGTTAAAATCGGTATCAGCGGACAACCTCGTAAACGTGATAAGGCCGCTTATACCATCCACCAGTTACGTCGCCGCCTACACGCCATCCAATACGCTGATACTGGTGGACATGGCCTCCAACCGTACGAGAATTCTCAAGATAATCCATAAGCTGGATGTGGAGGGGGTGGAAAGTTTCGTGACCGTTCACAAGCTGAAGCACGCCTCCGCCAAGGACCTCGCAATGAAAATCGGCGCGGTGCTGAAGAAAAGCAAAGTTGGAAAAGGTAAAAGAACGGCTGCGGATGATTTCAATGTCATCGCGGACGAAAGAATAAACGCGCTGATTATTGTCGGAAACGATTTTTATGTCAGCAAGGTTAAAAGCATAATAAACCAGCTCGACGTTAAGGCTCCGCCCGGGCGGCAGGAGATACACGTGGTCTATCTTAAAAACGCCGATGCGGAAGAAATGTCAAAGGTTATAAACCAGTTGGCTATCGGCATGAGGTCCGCGGCAAAATCCCAAAGGAGCGCGCCGGGGGTCCCCAAGGGGTCATCCAGACGGGGGAAAATCACGGTAACGGCTGATAAAGCCACGAATTCCCTGGTTATAACGGCGTCGCCGGAAGATTTCGTGACACTGAAAGACATCATAGAGGATCTTGACGTCCCACGCAAACAGGTGTTCGTGGAGGCGCTTATCTTTGAAATAAGCGAAGACAATACAAAGAAATTCGGCATTGAATGGAGGACTACCAGCAATTTTACCGATAGCGGCGTGCAGGGAATAGGCGGTACGAACTTCGGCACGATAGGAGATATCGCCACCAACCCCTTAGCGGCGGGAAGCGGGCTGGTGCTCGGCATTGTGGATGGAACCATCGAGTATGGCGGCCAAACCTTCCTTAATATCGGCGGGCTTGTACAGGCTTTACAGTCGGAAAGCGGCGTAAACATACTTTCCACGCCGAACCTCCTTACCACCGACAACGTGGAGGCGGAGATATTCGTTGGGGAAAACGTTCCCATCAAAAAGAGCACGGCCCTGACGACCGGAGCGACGCCCCTCGTAAGCATAGAAAGATTGGACGTGGGAATTCTTTTAAAGGTGAAACCGCAGATAAACGAAAGCGATTTCGTAAAACTTGAGATATACCAGGAAATTTCTGATTTCAGGATTGTAGCCGTAGGAGACCAGAGCGACGTAATCATATCCAAGCGCAGCGCCAAAACCACCGTTACGGTGCAAAACAATCAAAATATCGTAATAGGAGGATTGATAAAGAATGGAACGCAGGAATCGATCAAGAAAGTGCCGTTTTTGGGAGACATCCCGATACTCGGCTGGCTTTTCAAGAGTAAGGAAAAAATACATACCAGAACGAACCTCTTCATATTTCTTACGCCGCACATAATTAATAACTACGAGGATATTAAAAAAGTCACCGATGATAGAACCTGGATCATGAAAGATTTAAAGAATGAATATGAAGGGATAATAATGCATCATGAGAAACAACATGGAGATGGCAAGGATGAGGTTAAGCCTGAAGAAAAGCTAGTCGACGAAGTGAAGCCCGAAGAAAAGCTGGTCGACGAAGTTAAGCCCGAAGAAAAGCTGGTTGACGAAGTTAAGTCCGAAGAAAAACCGGTCGACGAAGTTAAGCCTGAAGAAGAACCGGTCGACGAAGTGAAGCCCGAAGAAAAACTGCTCGACGAAGTGAAGCCTGAAGAAAAGCTGGTCGACGAAGTTAAGCCTGAAGAAGAACCGGTCGACGAAGTGAAGCCTGAAGAAGAACCGGTCGACGAAGTGAAGTCTGAAGAAAAACCTGAAGAAAAACCGGTTGACGAAGTGAAGCCCGAACAAAAACCCGAAACCCCGTAGTTTGAAACAGATAGTATAAATGCCATGGAAGAAACTCTTAAAGAGATAAGCGAACGGCTGGGGCTTCTGTTCACGGAGAAACTTCCGTCGCCTGAAATGGCTGCGGAATTTGTAAGGCAGGTGCCGATTTCATTTGCCAAGAAAACGGAAACGGCGCCCGTTAAAACCGAAAACGGTCATGTGCTGCTTCTAACATCACGTCCGCTTGACCACCACGCGTTAAGCGACTTCCGCAGGATATTCGCCATGCCGGTAAAACTTATAGTCGCCCCGCCGAAGCTGGTAGCGGAGTACATAAACCGCGTCTATGAAATATCCGCGGGCAACGTTGTAGACCTCCTTGACGAGGTGAAAGAACCCGATCTCGAATCAATCGCCCAAGAGCTTGAAGGCCCCATGGATCTGCTGGATACCGACGAAGAGGCGCCGATCGTACGCCTTTTGAACTCACTATTGCAGCAGGCGATAAAAAGACAGGCCTCCGACATTCACATAGAGGTATTTTCCGACTCGCTGGCCGTGCGCATGCGCGTGGACGGCATACTCTATAGCGTACTAAAACCGCCAAAGCGTATACATCCGCAGCTCATATCGCGCGTAAAGATTATGGCCGGACTCGATATTGCCGAAAAACGTCTGCCGCAGGACGGCCGGATTTCAATAAAGGCCGCCGGTCGCGACATAGACCTGCGCGTATCCACCATTCCCACAACATTCGGTGAGCGGGTGGTAATGCGTCTTCTGGACAAAAGCCGCAACCTGCTTATGCTTGATCAGATTGGAATGGCGGACGATCAGCTTAAAACCATGCACAGTCTGCTGAATCTTGCCAACGGCATAGTGCTGGTAACCGGTCCCACCGGCAGCGGCAAGACGACCACCCTCTATTCCGCGCTTGGTATAATCGACACGGAAAAGCAAAACGTGATGACGGTGGAAGACCCCGTGGAATACCAGGTACGCGGCATAGGCCAGATGCAGGTTAATTCCTCCATAGGGCTTACCTTCGCGGGCGGCCTGCGTTCCATACTGCGCCAGGACCCGGACATCATAATGGTCGGCGAAATCCGGGATAATGAAACGGCCAGCATTGCGGTGCAGGCATCGCTTACGGGACACCTTGTTTTCTCTACTCTGCACACAAACGACAGCGCGGGGGCGATAACAAGACTTGTCGATATAGGGATAGAGCCTTTTTTGATAGCCTCTTCCCTCGTTGCGGTTATGGCGCAGAGGCTTGTTCGCGTGTTGTGCACATCCTGCCGCAAACTCGTTGTTATTGAAACCGCCGAAGCGCAAAGACTGGGCGTCGACCTTTCAAGCAGGCCGTCGCCGATCAACGTATACCAGGCCGTTGGGTGCGATGAGTGCATGAAATCCGGTTATCGCAGCCGCTCCGGTATTTACGAATTCCTGTCCATAACCGATGCCATAAGATCGCTCATAGTTCAGGGCGCCGACTCCAACCGGATAAAACAAAAGGGGATTTCAGAAGGCATGCGGACTCTTCGGGGCGACGGACTGGAAAAGGTTTTTAATCACACCACCACGCTCGACGAGGTATTGAGGGTGACCGACGAAAGCCCGTCCGGGGAAATTGTCTGATGCTGTATTCGTACAAAGGTGTGGACAAAGCCGGAAAGGTAAAAAAAGGTTCTCTGGATGCGTCCGGGGTACGGGAGGCAAGGACAAAGCTGCGGACCGAAGGGTTGTTTGTAACCGACATCATTGCGGAAAAGGTTGTACAGAAAAAAGGCAGTCTGTTTCCATCGTTGACAAGGACAATACCCGCAAAGGAGATGACCTCGTTCATGCGGCAGATGGCCTCGCTGCTTACTGCGGGTATCCCGCTGATGGAAACTTTAAACGCCGCGCAGGAACAGAGCGATTCGGTTTTTCTTAAAAAGGTGGTGCACGGGTTAATGGATTCCGTAAGACAGGGCGAACCGCTGGCGGACGCCATGTCCATGCACAAGGATCATTTCGATACCCTTACGATTTCCATGGTGCGCGCCGGGGAAGCTGGGGGGCAGCTTTCCCAGGTACTCACCGAAATTGCGGATTACAAGGAGGCCTCGCTTTTGAGGCAAAACGTGCTCAAACAGGCAACCACTTATCCCATCTTTATCGCGGTTTTCGGAGGTGGCGTTTTAGTTTTTTTACTTGCGTATGTTGTGCCCAAAATAACCGTTATTTTTGAAGACCTGGGGCACGCGCTTCCATTGTCAACAAGTATACTCATGTTCATTACGGGAACGCTGGCTCACTACTGGTTCTGGATGCTTCTTGCGCTTTGCGCTTTTATGCTTGCCGCAAACAAGCTGCTTAAGACCGAAAAGGGCAGACGGTTTATGGACACGGCCGCCGTCAAGGCGTGGGTCATAGGTCCGGTCATACGTTCATCCATACTTGCAAGGTGGAGCCATACCACGGCAGTGCTTCTGAAGTCGGGGGTTCCCCTTTTACAAACGCTGCGTCTTTCCAAGGACGTAACGCAAAACATGCTCTACGCCGAAGCAATCGAATCGGCTTATAACAATATCCGCGAGGGCGGAGGAATAGCCAATTCGTTAAAAAGAACCGGGCTTTTTCCGCCCGTCGCCATTCAGATGGTGTCGGCAGGGGAAAAGAGCGGACAATCGGCTTCCTTGCTCATGCAGGTGGCCAAGGACCAGTCGGCGGAACTTGAGAACAGGGTATCCGTAATGATGTCACTCGTACCGCCGGTGCTCATTATTGTAATGGCATTGGCCGTGGGTTTTATTGTAATGGCGATACTTTTGCCGATGCTGGAAATCAGTCAATTCATAGGATGAGGAGAACATGAAAAACAATATAGGAAAAGAAGAAGGTTTTACTTTGATAGAGATCATGGTGGTCGTAGTGATACTTGCATTGCTGGCAGGCATCATCATACCCAAAATGGTCGGCAGGCCGGAAGAGGCGCGCCGCACCAAGGCGATGGTGCAGATCAAACAGATAGAGGGAGCGCTTAACATGTTCAAGATAGACAACGGATTTTATCCGTCTACCGAGCAGGGACTCGAAGCGCTTGTGGCAATACCGTCCGCAGGCGAGATCCCCAGCAACTACAAGCAAGGCGGGTATCTTAATAAGGTACCAAAGGATCCATGGAAAAATTACTATATCTACCTCTCGCCGGGCGGACACAACGAATTCGATCTTATCTCCTACGGCTCGGACGGCGAGGAAGGCGGCGAAGGGAAATACGCAGACATTGAAAACTGGAATATCGAATAGGAACCATAACGGGTTCACGCTGGTGGAGATTGTCATGGTGATGGTGATCCTGGGTATATTCGCCGCGTTTGTAGCTCCCCGTATCGGAGATGTCGGAGGAGCCGCCCTGAACAAAAACGCGCGGAAGCTGGCGCACGTCATAACATATCTTTATTCACAGGCCTCGGCGCAGAACAGGATGCTGAGGTTCACCTTCAACCTTGAAACCGGCAAGTACTACGCGGCGGCGCTTAACTCAAGCGGCGCATTTGAACCGGTCGAACATACGCTTTTCTCAACCGGCAAGTTAAGCGACGGTATCAGCATCGTAAGGTTTACGACTCTTTTCAACGGCAATTTTGTTGGCGAAAACGTTTACTTTCACCTTATGCCGGAAGGATTCGCGGAAAAGGCCGTTATTATTTTGCGGGACCGCAAAGGCAGAATGCTTTCGCTTACGGTAGATCCGCTTACCGGCCGCGTTTCCATAGACAGGGTGGAAGGGCGCATCGAGTTCGAGGCGCAGGCGGCATGAAGGACGAAAAAGGGTTTACTCTTATCGAGATACTCATAAGCCTGGCGATAATATCGATAGCCTTCACGACGCTCTTATCGGCCTTCAACAGGGCCATAGCCGCCGCATCCGAAAGCGTCATCATGACAAACGCGGTGATGCTGGCGGATGGAAAAATCGCCCTTGTAGGCGAACGAGCCCTGCCGGAACCGGGGCAATCCGACTGGAAAACCGACGAACGCTACCCTAACTACGATTACCGCACCATAGTAGCGGAAACGCCTTTCCCCAGCGCCCGGCTGATATCCGTAACGGTAAATTTCAACGACCGAGAGATATTTACGCTTGAAAGCTACGTGATCAAATAAATGAACGTATTAAAAAGCCGCTCCGGGTTTACGATGATAGAAATACTGCTGGCCGCAGTGTTATTTTCCGTAATCTCGTCTTTCATCTATTCCGTTTTGACAACAAGCCTCGAAGCCAGCAAAGAGGCGGGGAAATGGATGGATATAAACCATACCGGCCGGTTTTTTATAAACCGCATCAAGCGCGATCTCCTGTCGGCAAGCCTTATGCCGAACAGCGAAAGCGGCATTTTCAAGGGCAGCGATATGATGAGGGACGGAAAGGAAAGAGACGAAGTGTATTTCACCAGTTTCACGCGCTCGTATTTCACTCTCCGTCCGCAGATCGACCAGGCGGAGATAGCCTATTACTTCCAGATACTGGAAGACGAGCCGGATATACTGATGCGCAGGGAATCGGATGTCATAGACGACAACCCGCAGCAAGGCGGGGAAGCATACGCCATTACGTATATGGTGGACGAAATGAAACTGCGCTACAAGGGAAACTTGGGCTGGGTTGATAATTGGGATTCGATAATCTCTAAAAGGCTGCCGAGGGCGGTATCCGTGGAACTTACATTGAACGACAGCGGGCGCAGCTACTTCTTCAGCACCATAGTGAGGATTCCTTCATGAGAAGAAATCTTGCCGATCAAAGCGGCTCAGCGCTTGTTATCACGCTGCTTGTGGTTGTGATGCTAACCGTCACCGTCACCGATTTCCTTTACGCAACATGGATAGACAAAAGCCTTGCCGCCGGGTTCAGGGATAATACGAGCGCAATGGAAGCGGTGCGCTCCGGCGTGGAGGCTGGCCGCGCGCTTTTAATCGAAGACAGAAAAAAAGATGCCCGCAGCAAAATCCTGATAGACCATCTGGGCGAGGACTGGGCGCTGCCTTCCATACCCATACCGATTTCCGGGACATACGTGTTCTTAACCGTTATGGACGAATCGGCGAAGATAGACCTGAACAGGCTGGCTGGAGACCGTATGGCCGAAAAGCTGCGGCCCATCCTGCGCCGTCTTCTCTATGGACTTGATATGGATGGAGATATAGCCGATGCCATAACAGACTGGATAGACATCGACGACGAGGGAGCCGCCGAGGACGGGTACTACCAGTCTCTTAATCCCCCATATCCATGCAAGAACGGCAAGCTGGATTCTTTGGAAGAAATAAAAAGGATAAGGGGCGTAACGCCGGTAGTTTTCGGCGTACTAAAAAAATTTGTAACCATCCACTCCATGGGAAAGATAAACCTTAATACCGCCCATCTGCGGATCATCGAGGCGCTGCATGAAGAAATATCACAGTCCATGGCTGAAGCCGTGATAGAAGCGCGCAATTCCGCACCGTTCAGAACTACGATTGACATTAAAACGGTAAGCGGGTTCAACGACGCAATCTACCTGCCGATCAGTTCTATTATCGACGTAAAAAGTGAAAGCTATTTCGTTTACGCCGTTGCCAAGTTCAACGAGGTCACGCGGATGGCGCAGGCTGTCTTTAAAGAAAGAACGGAAAACGGCGCAAAAATGATTTATTTCAGGATAATCTGATGCCGGTTTATGTAGGGCTACGCATAGGTAGTAAGCGCATAAGGGCGGTAGTGTTAAAAACCGGGGGCAGGGAACCGGAGGTTATAGAAAACATCGCAACCCAGGCAGGCGACGATGAGTCTTTGGCGGCGGGACTTCGGCAATGCGCCCAGCTTTTTGAAAAGCACGCCGCTTCGTGGTGCGTCGGGTTGCCGTCCGAGGAGTTTTCTTTCAGGCACCTTACGTTTCCCTTTAAAAAACGCAGAGTCGTAAAATCCGCTATAGCCTTCGAACTCGAACCTTTACTGCCGTACCCGGTGGAGGAAATGGAAAGCTCGCACGTTATTTCTTCATCTTCCAGCGACGAAACAAGGGTTCTGGCATGCGCCATAAACCGCGAACGGCTGGATTACTATCGTCATGCCCTGAAGGAGGCGGATATAAAAGCGCAAATCATAACACCGGATGCCTGCGCTCTTTATTCCTTGTACAAAAAGATCGGCGTATCGAATGGAAAATTAGAAAAACTTCCCACCGTTATGGCCTGCGTCGATGAAGATGTAATGCTGCTGTGTTACGTGGGTGAAGGCGGCTTTGTGGACTACCTTTCCACGCTGCCGGACGATAATGAAATCGAGAGGTTTTTGGCCGCCTTCGACGAAAAACCGGAAAAGGTTTTTATTACGGGCGCGAAATCGGCCGATTTTGGACTGCTTACGACGCCGTCCGATTATTCATGGAAGGACAGCATTAAAAAAATCCCCGGCGGCAAGCTGTGTGCGGAAGAGGCGGTTATACCTTTAGGACTCGCGTTGCGGGGCATGGAGGGGACAAAAAAGGTATTCAATTTTTCCGGCGATACGGCGCACTTCGGCAAGCTCCCCAAAAATCTGAGGTTTGCCGCCGTATGCGCCGCGGTTATCTTAGTTTTTGGGACAGGCTTCCTTTTTTTCCGCAACCATGTGAAGTCGGGCATACTGAGCGAAACCAAGTTGCAGATTCACTCGATATTCAAAACGGCCCTGCCGGAGGTTCGCATTGTAAAACCGGCTTTCCAGTTAAAGCAGCAGATTGTTGAAATGAAAAAGACGCTTAAACGATCAGGGATAGTGGGTTCGGGACGCGTGGATATATTGTGGATACTCAAGTCCATTGCGGAAAAAATGTCTGATGACAACTCCACCGAACTGGACGAAGTCATTTACGAACCGGGGAACCTTACAATCAAGGGCAGGACGGAAGGGTTTGAATCCGTCAACAAAATCAGGGACTCCCTTGCCAATGTGCCGGTGTTCAAAAACGTGGAGGTGGCGGACAGCCATGCAACGGCGGACGGCGAGCAGGTATCGTTTAAATTGAGGGTAGGACTTTGAATCTGCCGTTTAATATTCCAATCGATTTAAGCCAGAAACGGCGCGTTGCCGCTGTTGCCGCTATTTTGATTCCACTGCTTTTGTTTTTTGTGGTTATACTGCCGCTGCAAAGCAGATCGAAGAGAATGGATTTGAAACTGGTAAAGGCGCGTAAGGATTTGAAGGAAATCACCACCCTTGCGGATGAATATATAACTCTTTCCGCCGGCATACCCAGAAGAAATAAGAAGCCCTCTGCTTCAACGTCCATGAGCGCGGAGGTTGAAAAGCTGGCGCGTGCCCTGGGGATTGAAAAAAATATTAAAAGAATGACGCCTAAATTCGACGCCGCCAAAAAGAGGCAGGAAGAGCTGTCGGTGACCATATCCAACCTCCCGCTTCTTTCACTGGTGGACATTTTGGAAAAACTTTACAGGTCACCCTCGGGAATAAACGTGTGGCGCGCCCGGATCAAGGCGGGCTACGAAAAGCGGGAATATCTCGACGTGGAACTTACGCTTACGCCGGCAAACTGACATATGAAAAACATTAAAAAATATGTCGGCGCCATCTTGCTGTACGGGTTTGTTTTTGTTACGGCTCTTTGGTTTTTCGTCGTGACCGGTTTTGACGGTGAAGCGTTAATATTGAAGCTGCAAGCTGCGGCGGCGCAGAGAACCCCCGTAAAGCTGGACATAGGCGCGGCCAGGGTTTCGTTTCCGGCATCGGTAAATTTTCGCGGCGTAACCGTAAGCGATAACGCGGAAAAACTGCTGCGGTTTAAAAACCTTACTGTAAATATCAAACTCGCATCGCTTCTGTTTGCCCGCCCCACGCTTGGGTTTATTACAAAATCCGGCGATGGTTTCATGAAGCTGGATGTTTCATCAATCGGTTTCAGTGGAAAAAACAGCCGGATAAAGCTGTATGGTAAAAATTATACGCTTGATAAAACGCTTGCAAGCATGGGAGGGCAGGATTTCCCCTTACATGCGGAACTGGATGCCGAGGGAACGCTGGAACTGCAGGGAAATTCATTTAAAAAAGCCGCCGGCAAACTGAAAATAAATCTTAAAAACCCGAAGATGGACGAAGGTTTTTTTAACGGACTCCTTAAAAACTTTAGCGCCAAATCGGTGTCATGCGAGGTAACGCTCGAAAACCGTATGCTTAAAACGGACGGCTGCATGGCGGAAACCTCCGAAGGGAAATTCGAGTTGAGGGTTTCTTCAAGGCTTGCCAATCTCATCGGCGCAACCCCCCTGCGCGGTTTGGTGGTTATAACTCCCGACAGCGGTTTGCTCAAAAAGCTGCTTTCACTTTATCCGAAGTACCGAAAACCAAACGGCAAATATCACATACCCCTTAAAGGCAGCTTCAACAATCCGCGAATTGACCTATAATAAATGACAGCGTGGAGAGTCACCTCAAGCAGCTTCATTTACGGCCTGGCGCAACCAAGGAAGAAGTAAAAAAGGCTTACAGGAAATCTGCGTTCCATTTTCATCCCGACAGGAACAACGGAAGCCACGAACGGTTTTTAAAAATTCAAGCCGCGTATGAGGCCTTGATGGGCGGTTCATATCCTGGCGAAGATCGTGAGGTTTTAAACCACAGCGTATTTTGCGGCGTAAGGCATCAGGAAAAGAGAGCAAACCACAACCTGTCTTTCGTAAAGGATTGGATACGGGGCGGGTCGAAACCCCGCCCCGCGTATCATGTTCCGACACCGGTTTTAAAGGTGATGGAAATAAAAAAACAGTGCGCGAGGTGCAAGGGATACGGCGTCAT
>BTTC01000014.1:0-14534 GCA_036244935.1 bacterium
CCAGGCGGGCAAGCAGCGTTTTATCCTCCGCCCTTCTGATTTTTGTGCGAAGGTTACCGAAAAGCGGACGTTTTCCCATGGCGTCTTCCAGAAGCCCCTCTACGTTTCCGGTCATTGGCGGCAGCGGCGCTATCTGGAAATCGCTCCAGTCGGTATCGATCGGAAGTTCGGCCAGCACTGCCAGCATGTTGCCTGCCGACCCTATCTGCTGTTCGATTCTGTCAAGCAGATCGCTCATACTGGACAGCTCCACCTGCGCGTGCAGCACGTTTTGCTGCAATCCCCTGCCGACCGAGTACTTGGTAAGGGCGATCTTGATGAAGCTGCGAAGTATATCCTGGTTTTCAACAATGATTCGCCTGGCCTTCTGGAAATACTTGAGCTGGTAGGAAGTTACCCTCGCCTTTTCCAAAAGCTCCAGCCGCATTTCAGGTATCAGGGCGGCGGTCATTTCAACCGTGTCTTCGGCCACCTTCCTGCGTAGGCCGCGTTTGCCGAAAGCAGGAAATTTCTGCATGATCATAATCTGTTTTTGCGTCATGCCCTCTTGGTTGAAGGAAAGCGAATCATAGGGCACGTTCATGGCGCCGATGCGCAACAGGGGATCTTCCAGTGAGTGCGCGAAATCCGGCGTTTGTTTGGCCGCGGCCAGCGCGGAGTCAAGCGATTGAATATCGGGATGTCTCTCAAGCAGCAGGCGCGCGTAGCCGCCGAAATTGCGCACCGGACCGGTTTCGCCGGTTTCGCCGAAGGCGCTTGCGGCGGTTAAAAATAAAAACATTACCAATAAATAAACACGCATGAAAATTACACCTCGCTCCCGACCGTTTAGTTAATGAATGGATAAATGGGATATGCATCTAAAGACGCAATCCGGCAACCTAGCTCGTAAGCCGGTATCTGGGGGGGTGGTACGGTGGTTCCGCCAGTTTGGACGGAACGAAGAACGTGAGGATCAGAAAGAAAATCATTGAAGTGAAAAAGGCCTTGGCCGCAACTCCGCTTCCCAGCGCTAAACCGGATGAAACTACGGAACAGCATTGCTTGACCTTGGAGGTCGAATGATCCTGCATGCTGTTCGCAAACCCGAACACGGAGCAAAATACAACCGCCATGAAAATCGCCGTCACGCAGACGGTAACTGTTCTTTTAACCATATACGAGCGGATTGTAGCACAAACTCCGGCATAATGTAAAACTTTTCCCCCACGGCGTGGATGGGGAAGATCAATTTATACATCACCGTGGATAACAACAACTTGATTATAAAAAACTCTTGAATTACAATCAGTAGCGATGGTTGGTTCGGCGAGGAAAGCAAAACGTATCTGGATATTTGCCGTTTTGGCGTTCGTGTTGTTATTCCCCGTCGAAGCATTCACCACCTCGGTGTTATCTTCAAACGAAACGGTGATACATACGGCTGTAAGCAGCTCTATGAGGAACAAGCTGTTTCCCCAGCCGTCCGCGCTAAAACCCAACGTCGAGTTCTGGTTGAAAATATATACGAAATACCATGACCGGGAAGCGGTTATTCATGACAGCGACAACCTCGGTATTCAATACGAACTGGTCAATCTTCAAACGGTTCTGGGTGGAGGTGGAAAACTTTCAAAGAGGAGCATGGACCGTTATCTT
This sequence comes from bacterium, assembly GCA_036244935.1. Lineage (GTDB taxonomy): Bacteria > Nitrospinota_A > UBA7883 > JACRGQ01 > JACRGQ01 > BTTC01. The sequence continues at coordinate 1,639 of BTTC01000014.1, forward strand.
AATGAGAAGAAAAAATACTACAGGGCAATCCTCCGCAGGCTGAGTAAGCAAAAAGGCAAATGCTACAACCCTGAAGAATGCCGGGTCGGGGCGCTTTTTGCCCACATCCAGGACGGCAGGGTTTATGCCAGAGCCGCAAAAACCGTAAGGGCGCAGTACGGTTTATCAAACCGTTTTCTTGGCGGGATCGAAACAAGCGGCCGTTACCTTAACGAGATGCGTATCATATTCGCGTCCAAAGGTTTGCCGATGGAACTTCTTGCGCTTCCTCACGTTGAATCCTCTTTCAACGTAAAAGCATATTCAAGGTCCGGCGCCGCCGGTATATGGCAGTTTACGCGCCTGACCGGAAAACGTTTCATGAAAATAAATTACGCGGTGGATGAAAGGCGCGATCCGTTACTGGCCACCGTTGCCGCCGCAAAACTTTTAAAGAAAAATTACGACGATCTCGGTAGCTGGCCGCTGGCCATAACCGCGTACAACTACGGTCGGCGGGGAATGATGCGGGCGCAAAAACTTTACGGAAACGACATGGTAAAAATCATCGATAACTACAAAAACCGCAGATTCGGCTTTGCGTCGAAAAACTTTTATGCTGAGTTTCTTGCGGCCATGGAAATAATGAAAAATCCGGCAAAGTATTTTGGGCCGGTAGACATGAAACCGCCGCTGCTATACGACACGGTAGCGGTACGTGATTTCATAACGTCAGAACTTCTTGCCACGCATTTCGGTTTTCATATGAAGACGTTGCGGGAGCTTAACCCCGCCCTCCGTCCTTCCGTGTGGAACGGAAACCGGCGCATTCCGAAAGGTTACAATCTTAATCTGCCGGAAGGCTCCACGGTGAAATTCGCAAAACTATACGAAGAAATCCCCAAAAAACTACGGCACAAAAAACAGGCGCGGCCAAAATCGTATTTCGTACGGCGGGGGGATTCCTTATACACAATCGCCCGGAAATTCCGAACATCAATAACGAGTCTCGAACAAGTCAATGACATCGGTAACCGGCACAGGATATATGTTGGCCAGAAACTTCAGATTCCGGGAAGGTACTTCAAAAAACCTGCTGTCAGGACTGCGGCGCTTGAAAAAAGCGGCATCAAAAAAATACTGCCCGTTGCTCTGAACAAAAAAACCGTGCCGATAAAAAAACAGGTGGCGCCGCCGCCAACCGTCGTCAAGGCGGAGATGAAGTATGAAAACCCGGTGAACTTTATAGAGGAGGCATGGATGCCGCCCGTTCAGAAATACCCGGTCGCTTTGATGGACAGGAGGCTGCCGATTGATGCGCCGCCGGTTTCAAAATACAGGATCGTTTACACCGGCGAAAATTACGGCGTGATTCAGGTACAGCCGGAAGAAACGATAGGGCATTACGCCGACTGGGCATCAGTTTCGGCAGGAAAAATAAGAAATTTAAACGGCTGGTCGAGGCGGAGACTCATAAGGACGGGGCAAAACATAAAGATTCCTCTCACACGCGTAACCGAACAGGTATTCGAAAACAACCGATACGAATACCACCTCGGGATTTACGAGGATTTCTTCATGGCGTATAGAGTCGAAAAGGTGGATACGCACGTAGTGCGGAAGGGACAGTCTTTATGGACACTGTTCAACAAGGATTACAACGTACCGCTTTGGCTTGTCCACCTGTACAATATGGAAGCGCAGCTCGACAACCTGCAGCCCGGTCAGAAAATCCTTGTGCCCGTGTTAGAGAAAAAAGAGTCGTAAATTTTTTTCGCATCTTGCTTGAATCCCATATCACTGATAAAGTACGTGCTATTATTTACAGGGGGCATTAATGATTTTTGATTCGCTGTTTGGATTTTTTTCCAGTGACCTTGCCATAGACCTCGGCACGGCGAACACGATAGTGTTCGTTAAGGGCAAGGGAATAGTTTTGCGGGAACCGTCGGTGGTTGCCGTGCATACGGAAAGCAAGAAGGTACTTGCGGTGGGCGGAGAGGCAAAGATAATGCTGGGCCGCACGCCCGGTTCCATCACGGCTTTAAGACCCATGAAGGACGGCGTGATCGCCAATTTCGAGTACACGGAGGCGATGATCCGCCATTTCATTCACAGGGTTCACAACCGCAAAACCCTGGTGATGCCGCGGGTGATAATAGCCGTTCCATCCGGAATAACGCAGGTGGAAAAACGCGCCGTGCGGGATTCCGCCATGAGCGCCGGAGCAAGAAACGTGTTTCTCATAGAAGAACCGATGGCAGCCGCGATAGGCGTCGGTCTGCCTATAGAGTCGGCGTCCGGCAACATGATTCTGGATATAGGCGGCGGTACGACGGAGGTGGCGGTCATATCGCTTTCAGGTATTGTCTACTCAAAATCGGTAAGGGTTGCCGGTGACGAAATCGACGAGGCCATCGTCAACTACCTGAAACGTAAATACAACCTTCTTATCGGCGAAAGGATGGCCGAATCGATAAAAATAAACATCGGTTCAGCTTACCCGCTTGAACAGCCGGAAACGATGGAGGTAAAAGGACGCGATCTGGTTGCCGGCATACCGAAAACAATTATCATAAGCGACGAGGAACTGCGCGAAGCCATAAGCGAGGTGGTAACCATAATAGTGGATGCGGTCAGAACGGCGCTTGAGCGCACGCCGCCGGAACTTGCCGCGGATATAGTGGACAAGGGCATTGTACTGGCCGGCGGGGGGGCGCTTTTAAAAGGACTTGACCTGCTTTTGCGCGAACAGACGGGACTGCCTATAATCGTTGCGGAAGATCCTCTTTCGGCGGTTGCGAACGGCACGGGCAGAACCCTTGAAGAACTGGATTTGCTCAAACGGGTATCCATCTAATCGTTTTTGTTAAATCTGCGGGCCTTAGCCCGCTGCCGCAGCCGCGATGAAGCATCAGAAGAAATACGAAAACGTAATCCTGATACTGATCCTTTTCATAATCGCCTCCGTGCTCCTTTCGAGCAATTCAAGAAGGGGGCAGCTGCACGGCATTCTGGTAAATACTACGCTGGCTGTCGTAACGCCGATACAAAAAGGCGTAACAAACAGTGTCCGCAACATAGTCAGCATCTGGTACCAGTACCTGTACCTTATCAATGCGTCAAAAGAGAACAAGGTGTTAAAACACAGTATGATGGAACAGAAATTCCATAATCAACTTTTACTGGAGGAACTGAAAAAATACCGAAGGGTGGAAAATCTGCTGGCGCTCCATTCCATTGCCCGCAGCAACTTCCAGATAGCCGGCGTTGTGGGCTGGGACTCTACCAACATCGTGCAGACTCTGGTCATTGATCGTGGAACGCGCAGCGGCATAAAAGAGGGGATGATCGCTCTAACTCACGAGGGGCTGGTCGGCAGGATTGTGGATACCTTCAAACATGCTTCCAAAGTACTGTTGTTGACGGATGCGCGCAGCGCGGTCGACGCCTACTTTCAGGACAGCCGCGTGAGGTGCATTGTGGTGGGACAAAACAGGAATACGTGCATAATCCGGTACTTGCCCATCGATGCCGACGTAAAGGAAGGCGACGTCCTGATATCGTCAGGACTCGGCGGTATTTACCCAAAAGGTCTGACGCTGGGCAGGATAACGCGTATTGAGCGTGGAAACGACAGGCTTTTCTATAACGCGGAGATGAAGCCCTCCGCCGATCTTAAAAGAATGGAAGAACTGCTGGTAATGCTAACGCCGCCGCCATCCCGGCAGAAATCCGACGCGGAATAACAAACAATGCTGCCGGTAATCGTTGCGCTGGTTTTTATCGCTTTACTCGTCATACAGACGACATTTTTTAAAATGTACGGCTGGACCGCACCTGACGCATCCCTTATTACGGCCGTATACATGGGCATAAGATACGGTAGAATACGCGGATACCAGATAGGCATCGCGGTGGGGCTTGCACAGGATATATTTTCCTTCGGCATACTTGGTATAAACGTGCTCTCCAAAGGTCTTACCGGCATGGCGTCGGGATGGATAAGAGAACACCACGTCATAGACTACCAGTCCCCGATAACCTGGATGATACTCATACTTTCCTCTACCGCCCTTAACGAATTCATTCTTCAAGCGTACGCGGCGGGCTTTTTCGATGCGGAATTTACCATCTTCGGTTTTCTGGGAGCAACCTTTCTTCAGTGCATAATAAATCTAACGGCGGGAATGATTTTCTTTTTCTTTATGGATATGATATTCACACGCCTCAAAAGTATTTTAGGAATACGCGATGCGATCTGAACTAAAATATTTTTGTGCGTACGCGCGCCGCGATACGCAGCAGGCGGGTTTTGACAAAAGACAGATTTTTTTAATTTTTCTATGAAAAGGGAGGAAAATGATAAAATAGGGCAAGTGGGATGATAAGATAAGTAGTGTATGTGGAAGAAAATCAGTAACGGCGTATGATCTATTATTTTATTAATGTCTATTTCAGGGGGACTATAAAATGCGTACAAGAGTTATCATTGCGATATTCGCGGTTCTGATCTTTTTACCCGCACCAACGGCGGTTACGGCAAAAGAGTCGAAGCTGCCCGACGAAATTCCCCTACACGGCGCGGGCGCGCATTTTGCGTGGATAATGTTCAATGAATTGCAGGGTGACCTTGAAAAATCCATCGGCCGTCCGGTCAAGCTGTATGGAAAGGATTCGATGTACGGAGTCGGATGCAAGGCTGGTATAAAAATGGCCAAACGTAATTCCGCCGACATGGAAACATTCGGGTTTACGTGCTGCCCCCTGTCGCCGGACGAACTGAAAAAGAACGGGCTGACCATGTATCCGCTCGTGTGGGAACCGATCATGATAGTTACGCATAAATCCAACCCGATCAACTCACTGACCCTTAAACAGGTCCGAGGTATATTCAGCGGTAAAATCATGAACTGGAAAGAGGTCGGCGGCTCTGACAAAAACATAGTACTTGTAACGCGGCTTCATTGCGGCAAAAGACCCGGACACTGGAAGACGATATTCCCAGGCAAAAGCGATTTCAGGGAAGACAGGATAAACGTCAAGGGCGCGGAACCGATGATCAACACGGTGTCGGATTTTACCAATTCCATTGGGCACGTCGGATCGGGATGGCAGATTAAATCCACCGATAAGATAAAAATCATCAAAATAGACGGCTACGAACCAAATCCGGAAAACATCAAGGCAAAAAAATATCCTTTTTTCCGAATGCAATCCATAATTACCAAGGGCAAGGCTTCCGACTCCGTAAAGTCTGTAATCAATTTCATGAAGAAAAGCAAGGAATTCAAAAGGGTCGCGAAAAAGTACCGTATGCTGCCGATAGAATAGTAATCAGCTCCACCACCGCATTCGGCAAAAGCAATTTGAAGTAAGGGGAATAAGAGGTATGGCGGGCATCCAAGAGGGTCCTCCAAGAGTATACTTTCGCAGGATGGCCTTCTTTGTGCTTGGGCTGGTGTTCTTCCTGGCTGGCACAACGGCTATTTTTCACTACAGCCATAGAAGAATGCTGGAGTCTGAGTCAATATCTCATCTGGGCAAGATAGCTGATTTAATAACGGACCAGCTCACCGGATTGGAACAGGAACTCGCTCAGCGTCTGACAATGATTCGCAGCAACCGTCAGATACAGGAGTACATGTTCATTGTGGCGCGGCTCGACGGGGAGAAGGCTTCCTTTGTGGGGGTATACCAGCGTCAGGTGGGATATTTCCCCGTAGAGCGAAGCATCGTGTTGACCGTAGATGGAGATCCCATCATCGGAGGAGAAAACAAGGATTATATAAAAACCTTGAATGACGTTTTTCCTTCCGATTTACCGATACAGCCTCAGGTGCTTTATGTTTACACCGCAGGTACGCTGGCACTGATGGCGAGGGTGGGGATATTCTACAAGGGTGAACCGATGGGTCAGGTTGTAGTTGTACGTTTGCTTGACGAAAAATTCCTCCGCATTCTGAAACAGCGCAGTGGCGGTGACCTCTTCCTTGTCTCGGACGGCAGGATACTGAAATCCACACTGGGGCCGATTGACGATTTAAAGGGATCCATGATCATCGGGGACCTTTTGACGATTAACAAAACGCCATTCAGGGTCAGACGGATTCCGGTGAAAACGCCGGACGGGAGCAACGTGCCGGAGCTGTGGCTCGGCGTGAACCAGCAAACCATGAATGATTTTCTAAACAAACTCCTGATTGCTTCGTTAATGATAACTTTCATCGGAGCCGCCGTAACGCTGACTTTCGGCGTGTATCTGATTCAAAAAATCGTAAAACCGATACACGACCTCGTGGAGATGACCCAAACCGTTGCAAAAGGGAAATTCCCGAAAGTGCGTGATGTGTTCGTTTATGACGAAATGGACTACCTCACAAGCGGTTTTTATTCCATGGTGAACGGTTTGAAAAAACAGCGCGAGGAGATAGAGGAGATCAACAAAAAACTTAAACTGGACTCCCTCACCGATCCTCTGACCAGTCTTTACAACAGGCGGTACTTTGATACCATACTGCCGAAGCTGTACAACCTCTTTCTTCGGGAAGGCCGTCCGCTGTTTATTCTCATGATGGATATCGATTACTTTAAAAAAATCAACGATACATACGGCCATGAATGCGGCGACGCTATTTTAATAAGGTTCGCGGAGACTTTGATGGAGTCCACCCGTAAAAGTGATTTCCGTTTTCGCATAGGCGGCGAGGAGTTCGTGCTGCTGTTTACGACAAGCAGTATTGAAAATGCTCTTGTTATAGCTGATAAACTGCGTTCGATTGTGGAACATGAAACAGGTTATTACCGCGGCAAAGCCATAAAATACACCATCAGTATCGGACTTGCCGAGGCCAAGGAAGGTATATCGCCGGAAGACCTGCTGCGTATGGCCGACAAGGCTATGTACAACGCTAAAGACCAGGGGCGTAACAGGGTTTTCGTAGAGGTTGCCTGAAAAGAAAACCTTTCCATTCTCTTTTAACTTCGAAATCCGGGATTATCGAAATTTTTGCAAGTCATTGACAAAAAAATAGGGGGGCGCCGGGAAGCACCCCCCATACTCTAAGGGGAGGTAAGAGGGCGATTTAGCTGAAAGGGTCATTTAAGCTAAACTTGTCTCTTGCTCCTTTAATATAGCAAGCAGTGTGCCAAAACGCTAAACATCAATAAAAACAATAAAATACATGGTATATGCGGGTGTCCGAAAGAGCGCTTCAGCCACAAAAGCGCGGCAAATATACCGCATTTATGGGAAGAAGCCATGTAACTCGTTGTGATACAGTGCAATAAAATGCCCCATCGCCACTGTAACGTTTTCGTATCACTTATGTAAATTGCGTACCATATTTTACGACGTTTCTGGTTTTGTGTGCAGAATCAGCCTAAAGCAGCGTTTTATATTACATTACGGAATTTTTACAGGAGTCGGCGGTGTTTTGCCGAGTTGGCCGCACGCCGCCCTGATGTCACCACCGCGGCTCTTGCGTATGGTGACCGGTATGCGTGCAGTTAATAACCGCTCTTTAAAGTCGGCCATTTTATCGGCTGGCGAAGGGATCAAGCTGCACGACTCAACACGGTTTAGCCGGATTAGGTTCACCTTTGCCCTGACTCCGTGCAGTGCTTTTATCAGCTTTTTCGCGTCCGTTGGAGAGTCGTTAACCCCGTCGAAAAGTACGATTTCCATGGTTATTTTCCTTTGCGGTTTTAAAGGAAACTCCCTGCATGCCTTCATCAGCTCCGATACGGGATATTTTTTATTGACGGACAAAAGCCGACTGCGGATTTCGTCATCGGCAGAGTGAAGCGATACTGCAAGATTCACGTCGAGGTCCAGTTCCCCCAGTCTGCGGATTTCAGGCGCAAGCCCCACGGTGGAAAGCGTTATCCTGCGCTTGCCTATGCCGAAACCATCTTTTGAATTCATAATCGTTAAAGCCTCTACCACCACGTCGAAGTTATCCAGCGGTTCGCCCATACCCATTATCACAACGTGCGTGACAGTCCCCGCTTCCGGGTCATTTTGCACCTCTACGATCTGGTTCAGGATTTCGCCAAGCGTGAGGTTTCTTTTAAAACCCTGCCGTCCGGTTGCGCAAAACAGGCACGCGAACCTGCACCCCACCTGCGTCGACAAGCAGACGGTTCCGCGCTTTTCCTCCGGGATGTACACGGTTTCTACGGCGTAAAGCCCATCCGAAAGGCCGAAGATGTACTTTATTACTCTGTCTTCGGATTTCATTTTTTCCACCGTTACAAGCCCGTCCGCGCAATATTTTTCCGAAAGTTTATCGCGGAGCGATTTCGAAAGGTTCGTCATTTTTTCAATATCGCAGCAGCGTTTTACGTAAAGCCATTTGCTTATCTGACGTGCGCGGAAAGCCGGTTCGCCAAGTTTTTTTATCAAACTTGACTGCTCACCGAACGTGAGATTTTTTAAATTTGTTTTAGCATTAGCGCTTCCGCCAAACATCAATCGTCTTTTTTATTCGTAAAAAACCGGGATGATCGATAGGCGGATTCCAGATGCGCTAAAAACACCTTCAGCACCGCCGCAGCCGGGACGGCGATGATAATCCCGATTATGCCGAACAGCATCCCGCCGATCAGGATCGAAAGCATTATCACAACCGGATGCAGCCCAACCGATTCACCCATGACTTTCGGTGTGAGGTAAAAACCCTCAACCATCTGCACTATGCCGAAAAGCGCCAGCACGTAGGCAAGATGCTGGAAGTCACCGAAATGCAGCCAGGTCAGGATAAGCGACGGCAAAAATCCCGTTACCAGCGCAAGGTAAGGAACGATATTGGAAAGACCCGCCAGTATGCCGATAAAAATCCCCATCGGCGTTCCAATTAAATATAGCCCTGCGGAGTAAAAAAACGCCATCGCAAGCGCTACCGTGAACTGTCCACGCACGAAGGCGGACAGCGTCTTATCGATATCCGCCGCTATTTGCGAAACTTTTTCGCGGTAACGTCCGGGCACGAGTTCAAGCAATTTTTCTTTCATAGGATCAATATCCCTCATAAAGTAAAAGGCGGCAACCGGAATAAGCAACAAACTGAAAACAGTGGCAACCACTCCCGCCGCCGATGACACCGCTGAAACGGCGAAACCGTAAAGCGCGTTCAATATCTTAAGAGGCAGCGACCCCATCTTGCCGATCGTATTCTCGATCATTTCATTAACCTGGCCCTTGTCGTAACCGCTTATCCTTTCCACCAGCGGCGCCAGTTTTTCCTGCATTTTAGCGGCGTATTGCGGCAGATGCTCCATACCTTTCGTCACCTGCTGCTCCAGCAGCGGATAAATAATGAAACCTGCAAGTAAAGCAAGGATAATAACCGATCCCAAAAGCAGCGCTACGCTTACGGTGCGGGGAATTTTTCTGCTTTCCATTCGATCCAGCACGGGATCCAGCATGTAGGCGAGCAAAAATGCGATGAAAAACGGAAACAAAGGCCCGCGCGCAATGTAAATAAAGACAGCCATCAGCGTCGTGGATATCACCACAAACCACTGCTGCCTGTTCAGCAAGTTCATCTTGCGCGACCGTACATGAACTCCACAACCTTGCGGTTGAATTTTTCACCGGCCATTCTGATGGCGCTGAATCCGGCGGCCCCTTCGCCGCCTTCCACGCGCTCCGCCAGCTTTTCCTCCCACAAAACGTCAGCGTTCCGACCGTCGTATATGGCGGCGTCAATCTCGCCTTCAACCCACTGCTGATCGGTATCATAGTCGGATTGCGCAACCGACCTGGCGCTGCCGGTTATAACGTAGTCTGCGTCGAAAATTTCTCCCAGCCACAAAACGGATGACGGATCGCCGTGGACGGCTTTAAGAACCCGGTCGTCCTGTCCGAGTTTTCGTATCTCACCGCGGTTGACGACAAAAAAACCGAGTTGCGATATTGAACGGCTGACGTTTTCCTCTGTAGCGGACGGCAAGAGCAGGAAGCTGGAATCGGGCATCACGCTTATTGCGCGTTCGTCTATCAAAAGGACAACTTTTGGCATTGTGCCCGTTTCCATTTCAAAACCGGTTTCGATGAGCACGCCGCGCAGGTATCCATAAAAAAACGTAACCTGCATACCTATTTTGTATACATCGCTATCCTCGTTAACAGGTTCTTCAGTGAACTTGTAGCTTTGCACGAAATCCATGCCTCTTGTTTCCAGCAGCGCCTCTATAACATAGCGGTTTTCGTTAATCTGATACGCCGGTACAAGAGACCTGACGATAGATATAAAAGCCTTTGCGATCGCCTTTTCGTGCGCCGATTCCCTGGCGGCCAACCTGTCGTCGTTTTCGACCAGCGCCACGCCTTCGGCGTATACGGAAATAAGCTCGCCGCCCTGAGGGTGCGCGGCAGTGGCAACCGTGACGGGCGTGACTAGAACAGCCAGCAAAAACAGCCATCTTGACGAGACAAACATCCGCATATTATATAGCACCTGTTTTATCCATAATCGCGCGGTAAAACAGGAACTTAATACTTCATAGTGAAGACGCGGTCGCCTTTGAAGGACGGAATCAGAATCAGCCCTTTTTTCCGGTCGAGCGAAATATCTGCAGGCGTTACAATGTCGCTTATGAGAAGTTCCGATTTTCCACGGGGGCTTATGCGGAATATCTTACCGCCGGTAAAGCTGGAAACATACAGGTTTCCCTCGTCGTCGAAATCGATGCCGTCCAAACCTTTATCAAGCGCGGCATCCGTATATTTTTTCAGATTACCCTGAAAATCAAGCCAGAAAACTTCACCGGTATCCCATGTATTCAAAACCAGCCTGTTGTTTTTTTTGTGTAACCGTATTCCATTTGGCGATGCCAGTTTATCGCCGGAAGCCAGAACCGATACCTTGTTACGATTCGCGGTGTCTATGACAAAAACGCGGTTAGTGCCCATGCCGGTGACGTATATTTTGCCTGATTTGCCGCCGGCAAGGTCGTTCAGGAATTTTGGGGCGAACGATGTTAAATCAATATCGGCCTTTTGTTCGCCGTTTTCCTTGTCGAACGCCCTTACGTGATCTATATCCGAAACGTAAAGGACGCCTCCAATTATGAGGAGTCCTTTCGGCGCGTTCAGCGTTACGCCGCGTTTGCCGCCCTCCACGAATTTCTTTTCAAGAACGCGGCCGTCAGGCCTGAGTTTTGTGATGAAACCGTTGTTGTTCTTTTCAAGAGGTTTGCCGTTTATATTAGATATATAGTAATTGCCGACTGCAGCGTCAACTATGAAACTTTCCGGCACCGCGAGGCCGCTTACTTCAAAAGCCGTCGCCTGAACCGCCGCCATGAAAAAAAACAGACCTGAAAACAACCGTATTACATTAAACATGATCCCCCCATCTGGAATTTATCCATTGCCGACTTCGGTGTCCGGGTTAATAAATTTACACCTGCAATAAGATAACGCCTGAATAGCGGCGGGTCAATCCATGAAAAGGATTATGGGCTTTTTGTCCTTCAATAAAATCACGCTGGATGGTTCGATACCGGCAACCGTGTATTCCATGAAACGGTGACCGATTTTTACAAGCATCGTTTTACCGGAACGGCTCAACATCGCAGATCGTTTTTCGGGTGAGGCGTGGAAGATTATTCCACCCAGCAGCGGTTCTTTTTTCTTTTTGGAAGAATTTTTCCTTCTGGAAGAATAAGATTTTTTTATTACAGGGGCGGGGGGATTCGCGCCAATAACCTCCTCGATCGGCGCGGCCCGGTACTCCACCCCTGTTACTAATCCTCCATATGAGATCGGGTCTGCTTCCGATGGCGCCGACGACACATAACCGGCGGCCGCATGCGGCTCATGATTAATAAATCTGCCGGAAGCATTTTCAGACATGGCCATGGTCATGACCGTAGCCGTTGGTTTGGGTTCGGTAATGTAGATTATCGAGGCCCAAGCAACAGCCGAGGATAACGCAAGCAAGCCTGCGATAGTGGTCATTATCAGTACTCGCGGCGAGGCTTTTTGGCCGGTTTCGCTGAACAGCCTTCTTTCAAAGCTGAAATTAGATTCCGCCTGCTTTTTTTCTCGTTCAACTTTTTTGAGGGCGTCCAGTATGTAACTCATTCGATTCCCTATCCGCTATGAAAGCCTCGGCGTGGCGAATTCAGGAAGCAAGCCGTAAAGAAAAATCTTGGTAAGCGGCCCCACCTTGCCGTTTGCGTCCATCATGTTTTTCGATTGGAACCGTATGACGGCTATCTGCGTGTGGCGGCCAAACCTCCTGGTTTGAGGCTTTATGTCGGCGTATCCCAACCTGTTAAGACTGGTTTGCAGCCATTTTACGCTTTTGCCGCGCGTTCCCCGCTTCATCTCTTTGGGCAATTTTTTAAAATCCTTCCAGAAAATAAACGTTTTACCAGTCCATCGTGAGAGAAGCCACTCCTTATCAACAAAATTTTTTCCCGTTGAATCAACGAAAAACTTCCTGCCCCAGATGCCGACTACCGATACGTAACCTGTACGTTTGTCACCTTCCTTGATTTCCAGCAGCGCCGGGTAATTGATTGCGAGCAGTTTTTCAATATCAAAATCGCCCTCGAAACAGGAGAGTTTTCTTACTCTGGCGATTTTTGCAAATGAACCTTCTCTGGTCGTTACCGGTTTTTCGATACCCCAGACTTCCATCAGATTGTTAACGGCTGTTATGCGGCTCTCTTTGCCGAAATACCGGTCGACCGGGAATCTATTCTTATCACCGTTTGCGCCGCCCGTTTCAGGATTATTATACGCAGCCGAAGCTCCCGACCAGTCGTCCGCCGAAGAGAAAGGCCCCGCCCCATACAGGACGGCGGCAAACAGGATTAACGCCGTTACCGAGACGGCTAAACCAGAAGTTACATTGCCCGGCGGCCATTGTCTGCGCCATTGCCCATTTATCTCGTCAACG
>BTTC01000015.1:0-14318 GCA_036244935.1 bacterium
TGTTTACACGCTGGGGGCTTTCGTTTCGCCCGTGGGATTTTTGCTTATGGCGTACTCGTTTTTACTTACGCCTCCCGAACGGACTTTTGTGCCTGCTAAGGCGTTCTGGAACACGATGCACTTTACCGTCTCTTTCCTTGCGCTTAGTTCTTTCGTCGTGGTGTCTGCCGCCTCGCTCATGTACCTCATACAGGAACGGCAGCTTAAAAAACACACCGTCACGGGGTGGGGCAAGCGTATGCCGGACCTCGATACGCTCGATAACCTTTTTTACAGATCGCTTGTTTTCGGTTTTCCGCTTATAACCGTCGGGATAGGCTCCGGTTTTATATGGAGCGCGTCCCGGTACGGCAGCATGTTCGGCCCGAACCCGGAACGGATTTTACCCATAATGTTCGTATGGCTGATTTACGCCGTACTCGTAACCGGCCGCTCGATCTTCGGATGGCGCGGACACCAGATAGCGATGCTCAGCGCGATAGGATTTGCCGCCGCTATCCTTGCGTTGGGAATACACCTGTATTAGTATAGGCGAAGTTTGTTCGTCCTTGTAAATGTAACCCTTAATTTCGGAGGAAATATAGAATGAAAAAACTGCTGTCGATTATCACGTTTCAACTGCTGCTGGTTTTTACAGTACCGGCTTTTGCTGCCAACTACACGGTTGATTCCGTGCACAGTAACATCGGTTTTTCCGTCAGGCACCTGGTGATCTCCAACGTCAAGTGGAGCTTCACGGACGTATACGGCAGCTTCACGTTCGATGAAAAAAAAGTGGCGTTAAAGGATGCGAATCTGACCATCAAGGCCAAGAGCATATCCACAAACGAACCCAAACGCGACGGCCATCTGCGCTCGCCTGAATTCCTTAACACCGATAAATATCCGACGCTGACCTTCAAAATGAAAAAAAGCGGATCGCTGGGTGGAAAAAAGATGTGGGTAACGGGTGACCTGACCATAGCCGGAGTAACCAGGGAAATAAGGCTGGAAGGTGAATACATCGGGGCGGCAAAGGACCCGTGGGGCAACTTTCGAGCAGGTTTTACCGCCGAGGGGAAAATCAACCGTTTTGATTACGGGCTTAAATGGAACAAGGCAATTGAAACCGGCGGCATGGTTGTGGGAAAGGAGGTAAGACTTATAATAGAGGTGGAAGGTATACGTAAAAAATAATTAGCGGAAAGGATTGCCCTGCGGGATAACATGCGAAGTTTTGCGGGTATTGACCTTGTTTTGCAAAGCCCTATCGGTTACACAACAGGGCTTGTCATCGCGGGATTGCTGCTGGTGGTGCTATGGTGCCTGATAAAGATTGATTACTACAGGGAGAAAACGGCGAAAGACAAGGCGGTACGCGATCTGGAAAACAAAATAAAATTTTGACTTTAAAAAAAGACGCTTCCCGACGCCGTTACTTAAAGGGGCTTGGAGGTTTCTGCCCGAACGTCAGGAAGAATCTCCTTTTAAGACGGGGATGTGCATCGATTTGCGGCGCGGGAAGTTAGGAATAAAAAGTTTCAAGTGATAACATATCAAACCATGCTTACAAGACTTCGCGATGCGAGGGTTCTTTTGTCGTTATTTTCGGCATTGTTCATGGCGTCTTGCGGCGGCATTACCGAAATAAACGTTGAAACGGAATCCAAAAACCTCGGAATAAATTTTGACCTATCCCGTAAAAATTCGCTGGAAGAGATGGAGTCAGGGGTTTTCGATACGTTCGACTCATACGAAAACTGCCTGTACGAGAACTCGCGTTTCGCCGATAGCGTTCAGGGGTTGATAGAATCGTTTAACGGCATAATAGACGACTTTGAGTCGTCCGGCAGTTCAATATCGGGCGTGGAGCTTATGAATAATCCGCCCAGAGAAGACGACAAGCTGGCGGTTTACCTTTGCGGCGATTTGCAGTCGAACGCTTACGCCATATATCGTTCGGTATTCTTGTCCGAGTCGTTCGTGGAAGAGGTTTGGAAGATTTCGCGCGAACGGGACAGGGAAGATTTATTCGAATCCGCACTAGGGTTTGTCCTGTACCACGAAATCGGGCACACGATACTTAACCATTCGGAGGAAAAACTTATAAACGGCGATTCGGCATACGAAGGTTCTTACGAAATAAATTTTGATCTGCCGCAGGAGCTTGAAGCAGACCAGTTTGCATACGAAGCGATGTCTCTTACGGGACTCAACGCCGAGGGCTCAAGCCTGGCGGAACAGGCCGGTTTATAAATAAATTATTGTCAATCGAACCCCGGAGTCCTGACAGATGAAGGTGGAAATATCAAACTGGGGCAACTACCCCAGGATAGAAGCCGAACTGAAGAGTTTTTCCACCGTAAAACAGCTTGAGCCGATTATTCGCGACACCGGCGAACTGATTGCCAGAGGTTTTGGGAGCTGTTTCGGCGACAGTTCTTTGAATAAAAACATAACCTCGCCTCTTTCATTCAACCGGATGCTTTCACTCGACGAAAACGCAGGGACATTAACCTGCGAAGCGGGCACGGGTTTCGATGAGATTCTGGAGGTACTTGTTTCCAGGGGCTGGTTCCTGCCGGTAACTCCGGGCACGAAGTTCGTAACTCTGGGCGGCGCAATCGCCGCGGATGTACACGGAAAAAACCATCATGCGGCGGGATCGTTTTCCAGGCATGTCGTATCAATGGATGTAATGCTGTACGACGGCAGCGTGGTGAGCTGCTCCAGGGATAACAACCCGGATCTCTTCAGAACTACGTGCGGCGGCTTCGGGCTTACTGGGATAATACTGCGGGCAACGTTCGGGCTTAAAAAGATAGAATCCGCCTACATCAAGCAGGAAACCGCTGCGGCAAAAGACCTGAGCGAAATGATGGACCTCTTTGAAGCGTCCAGCGACAGCGCATACTCGGCGGCGTGGCTGGACTGCCTGAACGCAAAATCGGGTGACGCCGGACGCGGCGTAATGATAACGGGCGAACACGCAACGAGGGACGAAGTTCAATTCGCCACGGAACCGCCCCCTTCGCCAAAAATAAAAAAAATGACAGTGCCGTTCAAAATACCGCGCCTTGCGCTTAACGGATATACGGCGGGCGTATTCAATAATATCTACTATAAAAGGATGTCCCGCAAATCACCGGCAATCGTGAATTACAACTCTTTTTTCTACCCGGTTGACGGCGTAAACAGTTGGAATAGAATCTACGGCAAACGCGGGTTCGTGCAATACCAGTTTGTACTGCCGAAGGACAGAAGTAAAAATGGTCTTAAAAAAATGCTTGGTAAAATAACCAATGGAGGGCCGGGAGCGTATCTGGCGGTGTTGAAAATTTTTGGAAAACAGGAAAGTTTTATATCTTTTCCCATGGAAGGGTACACGCTCGCGCTGGATTTTCCCGTAACGAGGAAGATTTTCGGATTCCTCAAGGAACTGGATAAAATCGTGCTCGATTTCGGCGGTAGGCTGTACCTGGCAAAAGACGCGAGGATGAACTCCGAAATGTTTTCTAAAAGCTATGAAAACAGCGAAAAATTCATTGAATTGAAACACGGGTTCGACCCCGTACAAAGATTCCAGTCGCTCCAATCCAAAAGGCTCGGCATATAGATGAGCCGTGTATTGATACTTGGCGCGGCATCGGATACGGCGAGGGCCTTCGCACACCGTTACGCGGAAAACGGTTTCGATCTGTACCTTGCGGCGCACAAGCCGGAGGACGTTTCGGGAGACGAAAGCGATATTAAAATCCGTTACCGGGTTGACGTGGAAACGATAAAGTGCGACGTAACGGATTTTGCCTCTCACGACGAATTTTACGGCAGGCTTAACCCAAAGCCGGACGGCGTCGTTTGCTTTGCGGGATATACGGCTGAACAGGAAACGGCCCAGAAAAAATTCGATGAGTCGAAAAAGATAATCGAAACAAACTACACCGGATACGTCTCTCTTCTGAATATAATCGCAAACGACTTTGAATCCCGCAGGGAAGGGTTCATCATCGGCGTAAGCTCCGTGGCGGGGGACAGGGGGCGTAAAAGCAATTACATTTACGGAAGCGCAAAGGCGGGTTTTACCGCGTACCTCTCAGGACTCAGAAACAGGCTTTATAAATCCGGCGTGCAGGTGCTTACCGTAAAACCCGGTTTTTTATTAACCAAAATGACCGATGGTACGAACCTGCCAAAAAAACTTACCGTAAATCCGCGCGAGGCGGCGCAGGATATTTTTGAGGCTCAACGCAAAGGTAAAGACATAATTTATACAAAGTGGTTCTGGCGGTTTATAATGGCGGCCATAGCGTGCATACCGGAAAATATTTTTAAAAGAATGAAATTTTAAACAGCCTTAAGATAGAAAGTAAACGTGGCCGGGTTTGTAAAGAGGAGGTAAAAGAAATGGGAATCGATAAGGAACTGCTGGAGATACTGGCGTGTCCGAAGTGCAAGGGGGATCTTACGCAAACCGAAAAACAGGACGGCCTTGTCTGCCCGGCATGCCGCCTGCTTTATGAAGTAAAGGACGACATCCCAATCATGCTGATAGACGAAGCGCTGCCTCTCGACGAAAATCTAAAACCTTGTTCAAAGTAATTGCGTATAACCATGCCTTTACGCAAGTTCACGGTTCGACGGACTCATCATGACAACCTTGTCACCCTGAGATTATCGAAGGGTGCGCAACGGCAAAATCTGTGCATGATTGTTTATGCCGTTACATATAAAGTTTAAATGACGCCGCCGGTTTCCGCCGCCATAATCGCCTTCAACGAAGAGGACAAAATAGCCGACTGCGTAAAAAGCGTTGCGTTCGCCGATGAAATCGTCGTAGTAGATTCTCACAGCAGTGACCGGACAAGAGAAATCGCCGCGTCGCTTGGCGCAAAGGTAATCGAACGCGACTGGCCGGGACACATCGAGCAGAAAAATTTTGCTCTAAGCAAAACAACCAACGACTGGGTGATATGTCTGGACGCCGATGAAAGAATATCCCAAAAACTTAAAGACGAAATTCTCCTTGAGCTTGAATGGCCGACGGCCGACGGCTACTACATACCGCGCAGGGTTTTCTATATAAATCGCTGGATAAAAAGATGCGGTTGGTATCCCGCGCCAAAGGTCAGGCTGGTAAAAAAATCAAAAAGCGCATGGGGCGGCGTTAACCCCCACGACACGTTGATCGTTGACGGCAGCACGGAAAAACTCGCGGGTGACATGTATCATCTTTCATTCGACTCGATTTACGATCACCTTAAAACCATAGATCACTTCACCCGCGTCGGCGCCGAGGAGGCGTTCAAGGCAGGCAGGCGAACAAGGTTTATTGACCTGACCTTAAGGCCGCTTTTTACTTTCATCAAGATGTATTTCCTCAAACTGGGATTCATGGACGGCGTACCGGGATTCATCGTCTGCGTCCTGTCCGGTTTCCACACCTTCACGAAATACGACCGTTTACTTCGGAAGAAATAGCCTGCTCAAATACCCGCCGTTAAAGCGGGTAAATGGAAAGCGTGCGGTCTACCGGGTCGCCTTTTCTTGCTGGGAAAATTACCGCAGGCGCATTCTCGCTTTCGAAACCTGGTATGTCGCTGCATGTATAAACTTTTTCCGGTGCGGGCCACGATGCTTTTAAAGTATGGTCCAATTCCGCTGCGCGCTTGACGCTTACAACCCGTTTGTTTGAAGGGTAGTTGTCAAAAATTCTTTCGGACGGGCCGCAGTAATAAACGGTTCCCGGCACAGATTCGGAATCCGTCCAAAGAAGAAACCTTGCGCCGGGAGGTTTTTGAAAAACACGGCTTGCGTAATCAACCGGCAGCGTCAAAGCAAGGATGGCGACGGCTGCGGCGGCCGTCTTCCTGTGTTGATCTATCACGGGCGCGATTGCCAGAATGACGGCGGGAATGACAGGTATCAGGTGGCGCACCTTCTCAAGATTCTGACCGACCGCCACCCACGCTATATAAAAAAGCGTTGCCATAAAAAACGTCTTGAACCGATGCCCGCGCAACAATTTTTTTCTGCTTAACAGAATATAAAAACAGTAAAGCGAAAAAATAATCCACGGCAATCTGGTAAGGATAATCCCGGATCCCGTGAAGCCCAGCGCTTCCACGATCCTAAGAGCCAGCAAAAAAAATTTTGGCGCTATATAAAATCCTGCGCCTGTACCCCACTGAAAAAAATGCCCAAGCGTAAACGACCAGCCGTTTAGAAGGAGTTCCGCCGCACCCGTAACGGAAACCTGCGGGATAAGCCACAGGGCGATCCCGCAGAATAATCCGCCGAAAATCATAACTCCCCTGCGTACCCTTAAACCATAGAGCATATAAAAAAAAGGGAAAGGCCACCAAGAAAGCCTGATGCCCAGCATGAGCCCCAAAAAAACGCCTGCCGTAAAAAAATTTTTGCCGCCTGATGTTTTCGGATCGTCCAACGTATATACAGCCGTCAGCAAAAGTGTCAAAGCGGGAATCTCACTGAAGATTTTGTGGGAGAACTCGAAAAAAACCGTATTGAAGGCAAAAGCGGCCGCGCAGATCAGACCCGTGCCGTACCCGTAGTACCTTCCGGTCATACGCGCCATAAGGCTTATCGATGCAACGCCCGAAAAAACGGACAGCGCGATAAGCGCCCATTCGGGAGCGGCTATTATATTATTGAAAATTTTTCCGGCCAATATGTATACGGGGTATCCGGGAAAGTGAGGTTGGTGGCGGACTACGTCGTAGCTTTCAAGTCCGAGAAGGAAGTTGACGCCATCCTGATCGTCCGGCCACGGAGACGCAAGAACCGATGCAAGCGACGCAAAAACCAGCAAAAGAAAAACAAGCGGCAGATGCCGGAATTTTTTAAAAAATTCAGGAAACGACGGACATGGTTTCGAGCAGCGTTTTTCCGCTATCCAATTCGTCAATACGTTCATAACCGTTTTTTCCTGTAAGTTTTAACGCCCACTCGCGGCCCATCAGCATGGCGGTATCCATGAAGATATACCTGAAAAGACCCTGCCGTCCCAGCGTGGAGAGGTTCGAATATTCCAAAACCTTTCGGCGCAAACGGTTTACCTTTTTTTGATAACCGAGTTCGTACCTGGGATATGCGTGGTGCGCCCGCGTTGAAAAAAACCGGGTAACGTTTCGCTTTATATCGAATCCCAGTTTACGCAGATCGCCCAACCCCCTGCTTAGCAGTTCTTCGTCCGGCATGTTCCATGTGCGGTCTCCTTGTTCACATGGGATTTCCAGTATGATCGACGTTTTACCGGACGGCGCGCTGAAAGGGCTGCGCTGTTTCGGCTCCTGAATCCGCGTCATTATCATTTCAGGCTCAGGTACGTACATCCATGTGTTGGGTGAAAAAGTTTCCATATTATCCAGCATGATGTTCAAAAAACGAAGGCTTCTGAAAGGTAGCGGATTGACGTTGCATCCAAGAAGCTTCATATTTTCATCCAGCGGGATCGTGGAAAGAAAATTTTCGGCGCTAGCATACCGATCTTTTCCATCGCGGTCTTTATAAAAAATTTTTGAAATACGTTTACCCGCCGCCTCAAAATTTTCTAACCGTGCGGATGTTATGATCTTGCCGCCGAGCCGCCTTATATCGTCGGCCATTTTGTCAAAAATCGCGCCGATACCTTTTTTGGGGTACAGGTAAGCCGATGCGTAAGTCCTTGGCTTATTGCCGGAAAAGCGCATCGCTTTCAGCACGGCGTCCTTTGCGTTTAAAAGAGCAATCCGCTGCGGCGCCCAGTCGCTGGAAAGCTCGGACGCCTTTACGCCCCAAAGTTTTTCACTGTAGGGCTTGAAGAAAAAATTGTTCAAGGGGCTGCCGAACCGCCGGTCTATCCAATACTCGAACGAATTTTCGGGCGCGCGTGACCGGTAAAGACCGCCTGCCGATGCCATATAACCAGCCGCAAATTTAATGTTCATCCGCAAGGAAGATTCCCTCAAGACGTTTATCAGATTTACAGGGTAGTCGTATTGCCTATCTTTAAACCGTATAACGCTTTTGCGGCGGCGGGTCAGCAGCTCATCTCCCATCAGGCCGCGTATTTCGTTTATAAGAAGCGCGTTGGGGGATATGAAGCGATGGCCGCCGAGGTCGAAGCGGCAGCCGTTTTTACCAACGGTTCTGCATAGACCGCCCACCGCGGCCTCTTTTTCAATAACCGTTACGGATACGGAATTCCTGGCCAGCATCCACGCGGCGGTTAGTCCGCACGGACCGGCGCCGAGTATGCAGACTTTCATGTTTTATATATTAGGAGCTTACGTCGGCTCATCCGGCAA
This sequence comes from bacterium, assembly GCA_036244935.1. GTDB lineage: Bacteria > Nitrospinota_A > UBA7883 > JACRGQ01 > JACRGQ01 > BTTC01. The sequence goes on from BTTC01000015.1 coordinate 8,286, forward strand.
ACGATGGAAACGATTTTATAACTAATGATTCAATCGCTTTTACCGCCTCCCTGTACGCCGCCGGGTCCGGTTTTAGTTTACCGATCCCGAACAGGCCGGGGTTCCCTATGCCTTTCAGGGCCGCATTAAACTGCTCTATTATAAGGCGCGAGCGGTCGGCATCCTTTTTTTTAACGTTGCCGTCCAACACGTCCATATAACTTTTACGCGCAAGGCCAAGCCGTGCTTTAGCGTTTTTGTAATGTTTGAGGTCTTCATTCAAACTTTGATGCAGCTTTTCGCGTATCGAAATATAAAGAAGGTTTGCGAAAGTCTCGGCGGTTTTTGAGACGTTCTTTGCCGCTATGGCCGAATCGAACAGCGGAGCAAGGGAATCCGCCTGGAATATGTGGCCTTTTTGCATTTCGATTCCCTTAACGGCCATATCCGATACATCGTCCCATCTACCTTCCCTGGCGGCAACGACCGCAGACTTGAATAAAACCGATACGGGGTCTTCCTTTTCGGCGTAACTGTAACCATCCGCCGGCGCCGCATTTACAAGGACAAGCAGGGCGGCGGCGATCGCGGCCAGCGTAAACTTAAGCGGCTGCAGCTTCACTTATTTGCGGCTGCGGGATAACGGCGTTGCGGTTTAAAAGCCATATGGCAAGCGCCAAGTAGGCGGCGTATGAGGTTATCTGCATTAGGCTGGGCGCGTGCGTGTATCCGAAAAGCGCCTTGAAAAAAATGCCCACTTCGCTTGAATCAATCATCAACCAGCTTAAATCAAAGACGGCGGCTTTAACCACAGGAAGCAGATTTATATCCTGCATAATGCCTACCATGTTGGTCAAAAGTCCGGCGGCGATAAGCATTATCAGTACGCCGGTAACCTTGAAAAAATATTTTATCGGTACGGTTTTCATCCCTTTCAAAAAGCTGTAGGTAACCACGAATGCTGTTACAAGCCCAAGAACGCCGCCGTAAAGCGTCGGAGCGGCCACCTCGTTGCCGAAAACGGCGCCCATGAAAAGCACTGTTTCAAAACCCTCGCGCAATATGGCGAGGTATGCCAAAAATACTATTGTAAATATACTGCCGGTGGATACGGCGGTTTCCAGCGCCTTTTCGATATCTCCTTTCATATTCCTGCTGTTGCGGCTCATCCAGATAACCATGTAAGTGAGGACGACAACGGCAAAGCCCATTATTCCTATTTTCAGATAAAGCTCTCCCAGCGCGCCTTCAAAACCGCTGTAGTAAAGCTGGAACAAAAGCCCCAGCGCAAACGCGCTTAAAAGCCCCAGCCCCGCGCCCAGATAGACCCACTTGTCGTGCCTTTTCAAACCTGCGCGTCCCAGGTACGAAAGTATTATCCCCACTACTAAAAAGGCCTCAAGCCCTTCGCGGAACGTGATTAAAAATCCGGCGGTCATGATATTTTTAAAACCCTCATATTTGGACGGCGCTTTCCTTTATGCCAAGGATCGTCCTGCATAGCCGTCAAGTTTAATAATGATAATCATTATCGTTGCCATCTGGTTAATACTATGACCGATCTGAAATATTGTCAAGTGTTTTTTATAGCGGTTTTCAGGAGGGAATGCGGCAGTCCGATTCGCTCCATTCGGCGTCAATGCAAACGCATCTTCTTCAAAAGGCTGGAACAGTGATTACCGCGTTTACAGCGTCATACGCATGACTTCCTGGTACGCATCCAGGATTTTATTGCGTACCTGCATGGTCATGCGGAAGGCCAGGTCTGCCTTCGAGATGGAGATCATGGTTTCGTGAATGTTTTTATTGCGGCCGGTAACAAGGGCTTCTATCGATTTGTCCGCTTCCATCTGCAAGCTGTTTACTTCATTGAGGGATTCCGTAAGAACCTGTCCGAAGGATTTTGCGGTTTCCCCCGTCCCGATGCTTGCCTTGCCTATGTTCAGTTCCGCACCCAGCGGTTTGAAACCGGAATGAATTTTAAGGTCGGTCACAATTTACGTTTACCTTGCGTCCGTTATCGCGGATTTGACGATTGCGCCTCTTTTCGATGCCGCGGCGATGGCGGCGTTGTAGGCGATCTGCGCTTCGGCCATGCTGGTTACTTCCTTATCCAGGTCTACGTTATTACCGTCGATGCGGCCCGGCGACTGATCCACCTCGATACGCGGCTCAACGTTTTTCAACAACTGCTCCTGCGGCTGAATGTGATTGGGGTTTGTGGTTTTCATTTTCATCTGGTTGCCGGAGACAGCCGATTGCAGCTCTTTTTCAAAATCGACACGCACCGCCTTGTAACCCGGCGTTTCGGAGTTCGCTATGTTGGCCACGTTTACAGATACTTTCTGGGCGTTGAGATTGATGGCCTTCTTGTTTATCTTGGGCGTCCTGTCGCTGAACAGTATCGAGTTTATTAAATCCATTTTTATCTCCTCCCCCATTTGGTAGTACAACATTTGTGCCGAATTTGCGCCAAATATAAAATGTATAAAATGCTTGCAATTCAATATCTTACATTGAGGGTAGTGTACGGCGAGCGTCAAACCGCCGTCATTGGTGCAGATTTTTCCGGTGAAGCCGCGCTAACCCGCTTTATTCATGAATGAAGCGGGCTAGGCGGCTGGGAGTTCCATTGCCATCACGGTACCGTGCGGCGAGCGGTTTTTAACCCGTATCTGTCCTTCGTGGTCGGCCACTATCCGGTTTACTATAGCCAGTCCAAGTCCCGTGCCTTTTTTCTTGGTGGAGAAATACGGAAGGAAAATTTTGTCGTGATTTTTCACGTCGATTCCCGGACCGTCGTCGATGATTTCGATGAGTACGCGTTTACCGCTATCATCGTGCGATGTACGTATTGTAATCGCGCCTTGCGTACCCACGGCGTCGACGGCGTTTTCCACCAGATTCCGAAACGCGCGGTGCATCTGTTCCTTATCCAGCCTCACAAGCCCGATAGAAGGATCGAAGCTGGTCGTTATCAGCACATCAGGTTTGGATCCCCTGTAAAGGTTTACCACGTCGTTTATGATCGTATGCAGCGACACCTGCGTCGGTTTTGCTTCCGGCAGCTGGCCGAAGCGCGAGAATTCGTCCACAAGGTTTTTAAGCACTTCCACCTCCTCGATGATTATGCCGGTGGAGTTATCGAATATCTTCCTGAAGGTCGCCTTATCCTGCAGGTACATTCGGCGCAGCCGCTCGGTGTTGAGCCGAATGGGGGTAAGCGGATTTTTGATTTCGTGCGCGATGTGCTGGGCTATCTCGCGCCACGCGGAGGTTTTTTGCGCGTTTATGACGTTGGTGAGGTCATCGAAAACCACCACAACGCCCAAAAAATGCCGTCCGGCATCCATGAGCGTGGATGTATGAACGATAAGCGTCAGCTGTACTCCGTCTATCGATAAATGAGTTTCCGTTTCTATTGAATCTTTTTCCTTGCGTCCCATCTCACGCAGCATCTGACGGATCGGCTCAAGCTGGACCGGATCAAAAACGTCTTCGTAGTATTTCCCCAGCGGTTCGGGATCTTTTATTTTAAGTATGGAGTTCGCCGCCGGATTGCAGGTAGTTATCCTCCCGCGGTTGTCTATGGAGATAACCCCCGTGGCGATTTTCGCAAGTATCGTTTCTATGTATTTTCGGCGCTGGTCCAGTTCAAGATTTATTTTAACCAGCTCGGTGTGGCTGGACTCCAGCCTGAAGCGCGATGTTCCCAGCTCTTCCGTCATCCTGTTAAACGAACGAATAAGAAAACCTATTTCGTTATCCGATCTCTCTACAAGACGCACCGTAAGATCGCCTTCGGTTACCTTTTGCGTGGCCTCCGCCAGCTCGTTTATCGGTACGGTTATATCCTTTGCCAGGTAAAAGCCGTACCAGATGGCCGCGAAAAGAATTATGAGCGTCATGAGCAAAAGGGTCACTTCGTATACCGCCTTTATGGGGAACCTCTGCAGCTTTAACTGTTTGTATTCGTCAAAGGTCGTGGTTATGGCGTTCACCTTTTCAACCAGCGATCTGTCTATGGAATCAACCAGCAAAAGCGCGCCGGAAAACCGACCGGACATCGTGGTTATGGGCGCGAGCGACACGACAAGCGAGTTCCTGCCCAGCATTTGCGTTTCAGATATTATTTCACCGGACTCAAGCCGTTTTATCAGTTCATCGTCGAAGCTCTGCGGCAGACCCGCGTCTTTAAGTTTTTCTCCTATGTGAACGATTTCATTAAAGTTTGTATCAAAAACCACGCCGGTCTCTACGCCTGACCTCCGCATATACCGCTTCAGCGTGTTTTTAAGATAAATGCTGTTTTCCGGCTCCAGCATTCTTTTTTCCTTGATAAGCTCGGCAATCCTGTCCGCCTTTTCCGAAACGGCCTGCTCTGACTGCTGGTACAGCTTTTCAGCAACCTCAAGGGAGTCCTTCAACGAATTTTCCACCGTTTCGCTGAACCAGTTGTCGACGCTGTTTGTAATAAGTCCGCTTGCTACTATGAAAAGGAGTACCGAAGGTATGAGCGTAAGCATAACGAAGGAAAGTATCAGCCTTGTCTGGAAACGTGAGCCGAATACGCGCCCGTGGCGCTCCATGTACAGCTTTACGAGGTTGCGCCCCACAAGAACAACCATCACCATAAGCAGAAGTATGTTTATATTGAGAAGGAAAAGAATCAGAAGGTTGTTGGCAATGGGTATATTGGCGCGCGGCCCCTGGAACAAAAGCTGCGTTGTGCTGACGATAAGAAAAAAAATGATTGCGCCGAAAATTAATATCTTTTTCCAACGGTTTCTTGCGTATCCGGGGTTGTCGGGATCTTCTTCGCTGGCCGGCGTGAAAAATGACAGAACAAGGGTTCCGAAACGATTTATACCAAGTTTGAACTTCGTATAAAGCGCAGTTCCGGCCCGTAAAAAAATCGGCGGCGCGGCGCGCCAAAAAGATGCAAGTCCGCTACGCCGGACAAGGTAAGAAAACAAGGAACCCACGGCCCGTAAAAGGCGGTTCATTTATCCTGCAAAACCACCATGTTATTAATCGGCGGGTTGTACTGCTTGATGATGAACGGGGAAGACGTTTCCCAATCCGTATCAAAATTCAAAAACGAAACAAAGAAAAATATGTAATTGAAAGGAGGCGTCAGCTTTATGGTATCCATCTCGGCTTTCACCTGCAGATAATACTTTTTGTCGGCGGGGTAATCCACCGTATTGCCCAGCGGGATACCGCGCAGGCGGCTCATCCAGTACTCAACGGTAGACAGGTCTTTCAAAACAAGGTGGCGCCTTTTCAAAAGCCCGGGTTTTGCAGGCTGTTCGGAGAAAAGCGTATCACCGTTATCTTTTTTTATGGATTCCAGCAGTTTTTCGAAATCACCAGGAGCAGGCGGTTGCGGGGCGATAACATCGATGGCGTTATATTCTTTCGCAAAGGAGTCGTACTTGACGATCTTGTGAAGCCTTATACTTTTTTCTCCGGCATCCCAGAAGAACGGGCGGCTTCTTACCACGTTTACCAAAAACGTAAAGGTAACCGGCATGCCTGATTTGAACGCTTCCTTGATCTCTTCCGTAAATGCTCCCTCCAGATTTACCGAAGCCGTAAGCATGGAATAATTTTCTTTCACGGCGATATTTACGATATGCGCGCTGGAGGCAAACGCAACTCCGGTAAAGAAAACCGACGCATAAGCGGCGGCTAACACTGCGCGACCAATCATCTTTGTGCCCACCTGCCGAAAATAGGAAGTACCCTGTAATAACAAAACCCTAATTCCCTACTTTTATCACGTTTACAGCGGAAAATCCAGAAAATACGCCTCTCGCCCAGCTTCCCCGTCTTGCCCAAAAATGTTTCGATAAACTCAGCAAGATATGGCTCTCAATCCGCTCATGGCTGAAGATTTATCATACAAGCTCGTTAGGCGCACCGGCTTCGTCGATAGGCTGTTCTTCGGTCAGCTCGTCCGGGTTTGTAATGCCGAAATATTTATAAACGCTGGACGCTATTGCAAACGGCTCGCACTGATAACTGCCGCTTGCGGGAGCTGTGTACTGC
>BTTC01000016.1:0-13965 GCA_036244935.1 bacterium
TTTGTATTTTGTGTTGATTGGTTGATTGTATAAAGGGCCGGATCGCGGCGGATGGCCGCTTACGGGGATGCATTCGGAATCGAAGGACGCCGGTGGTCAGGTGGTCAAAGGTTTTTCGAATCGGCGTGCATCGTTTCAGGGGGAGAAGTAGAAATCAGATCATGAACCGGCGGCTGGTATGAAGCGCTGGCCGGCGTTTGTGTTCTTATTGGGGCGGAACGTGGCGTACATTTATGGATTGCAGGTATTTGCGGGTATGTATTACAATACAGTAGCCTTCAGGAATGGGATTTAAAAGGGACGATTAGCAGTGGTCGAAATAAATCATAAAGACTTGAAAAACTCGCTCAAAGACAAACGCAAAGCGGAAAAACCACCAGCCGCTGAACCGGGATTGGCGCGGACCGGCGATAAAATTGTTCCGGACAAGCTGAAGCTGAAAAAGAAAGCCAAACCTCTGGGCCAAAAACTGATGGAGTCGGGTCTTATCACCGAGGCTCAGCTTGACTTGGCGCTTCGAGATCAGAAGCGAAAGGGGATATTCCTCGGCGACGCGCTGGAACAGCTTGGTTTCCTGACCCAGGACGTGATTTCATCCACGCTGGCGGAAGAGACAAAAGCCGACATCGTGGATGTCAAGGAAATCGCCGTCGACCCTGAAGTCATCAAACTGGTTCCTTTCGAGCTTGCCAAGCGGTTCCAGTTATTGCCGCTGTCCCGTAACGGAACCGTCCTTACAGTCGCGATGGCCGATACGTTCGACGTCGTGGCAGTCGACGCGCTGGGACAGGCCACGGGTATGAATCTTGAGATTGTCTCTGCCCCCAAGCAGGACGTAATGGATGCCATTGATCGGTTGTTCGCCCAGACCACGTCCATAGAGGAAATCATAGAGGACTTCCTTAGAAAAGGGACGGGCATGCTTGACGAAGAGCTGGGCCGGGAAGTCCCGATGATCCGCCTGGTGGACAATTTAATAAGCATGGCTGTGAAAAAGGGCGCCACGGATATTCACGTTGAGCCTGACGAAAAAATATTGCGGATACGAATGCGGTTGGACGGCATCCTCCATCAGGAGGTGTTGATGCCCAAAGCGCTGCAGGCGGCGCTGACGGCCAGAATAAAAATCATGGCGCATCTTGACATTACGGAAAAACGATTGCCGCAGGACGGACGCATCACGTTCATGTTGGGGACGCGGGAAGTCGACCTGAGAATATCAACCCTGCCCAGCGCTTACGGTGAAAACATCGTTATGAGGGTGCTGGACAAGGAAAGCCTCGACCTTACTCTTCCGTCTCTGGGATTTTCGTTACACAACCGCGAGTTATTCGAAGATGTTTTAAAGCGGCCTCACGGTATCATTCTGGTTACCGGTCCCACCGGCAGCGGTAAAACGACTACGCTTTACACGGCGTTAAAAATGGTCACCACGTTAGAAAAATCCATCTTTACGCTGGAGGACCCGATAGAATACCGCTTCCCGATAGTACGGCAGACTCAGATTCGCCCGGACATAGGAATGGACTTCGCCCGTGGTTTGCGGGCGCTTTTGAGGCAGGACCCGGATATCATGATGGTAGGCGAAATACGCGACGCGGAAACGGCGGAGCTTGCCATACGCGCGGCTTTGACCGGGCATATGGTTTTTTCCACGCTTCATACCAACAGCGCGGCGGGCGCCATCCCGCGGCTGGTGGACATGGGCGCCGAGCCGTATCTTATCTCTTCCGCCCTGGCGTGCGTTATGGCCCAACGACTTGTGCGGCGTATCTGTTCGAACTGCAGAGTCACCGTGAAAAACCCCGAAAAGCTGATAGACGGACTCGGCGTGAATATTCCATCCAGCGTACCGCTGGAGCTTTACAAGGGCGCGGGGTGCGCTAAATGCAAAGGTCTGGGATACAAAACCAGGGTTGCTATTATTGAGATTATACGACTAGACGATAGATACCGCGAACTCATAGTGAACAAGGCGGATTCGAGCGAGATAGAAACTCTCGCCAGGGGGTCCGGGTTCCGCACGATGCTGGAAGACGGAATCGATAAAGCCCTGCAGGGTATAACAACCGTGGAGGAAGTGGCGAAGGCCGCTAAATAAAATATCAGGAGTAGAATAAAGGTTCTATAAACAATGCCTGAATACCAGTACCGGGCCGTGGATGAAGCCGGAAGAAATATAAGCGGAACTATGACGTCCGTGAGCGTGGTGTCTTTGGAGGCGAATCTCCAAAAATCCGGCTACTGGCTGTTGGAAGCCAAGGAGCGCGGCGCAAGCGTCATTGCCGGTGCGTTTGAAAGCAGAGGCGCCAATTCATCGAAACGGGTACGCGGAAGTGTCAAGCGAAGGGAGTTGATCGACTTTTGCCAACAGGTCAGCAGCCTCCTTGAAGCGGGGGTTACCCTGCTGGAAACTCTTAAAACGTTGTCCGGCGACGCCGATAACCCTTATTTCAAGCAAGTGCTGGAAGACATTTCGGCCAAGATAGAATCGGGCGAACACATTTACGTCGCTATGAGCGAACACCCCAAGGTGTTTGCGGTGCAGATGGTGAGTATGGTAAAGGCGGGCGAGCAAAGCGGTACCCTGCCAAGCTCTTTCAATGAGCTTGCGCTTTACCTGGAATGGCTTGAAGGTTTGATAAGCGACATAAGGCAGGCGACCATCTACCCCGCCACCATCCTCGTTGTGCTTATGCTTTTTGTAACCGTTCTATACAGCTTTGTCGTGCCGAAGTTCGTTACCCTGCTTTCAAACATGAAGGTTGCGCTGCCGCTGCCTACGCTTGTCGTTATGATCGTAAGCGATATTTTCTCAAAATACTGGTGGCTGATCGCGATAATGGCCGTTACCGTCCCCATTTTAGTGAGAATCATGCGTAAACGATCGGGGGGATTCGCGTATGCATGGGACAAGATGAAAATCAGCTTGCCGGTATTCGGCGAGATGAACAAGATGTTCGCCATCTCAAGGTTCACGCACAACTTCGCCACCCTTTTCAGGGCGGGGATACCGATCCTTCAGGCCCTTGATCTGTGTAATAACCTTGTGGGCAACAAGGTTATGGAAAAAGCTCTGGAAGATGCGAAATTCGACGTGGAAGCCGGAATGATGATGAGCGATACTTTCCGAAACCACTCCATATTCCCGCCGATGGTTTTGAGGATGCTGGCGGTGGGGGAAGCCACCAGCGATATCGGGAACTCGCTGGACAACGTCTCAAAACACTACAATCAGGAAATACCGCGGCGGTTAAAGAAGGTTTTTGGAATAATGGAACCGGCGATACTGCTGGTGCTGATAGGCATAGTGGGTTTTACCGCACTGGCGATATTTATGCCTATACTAAGTATCTACTCAAATATCGGAGGGTAAGTGAAAGATGAGTTTTTAACATCGTAAGGAGAAAAACCATGAGAGCGATATATACATTAACTTTTTCCCTTGTGCTGGCGGGCTTGCTGATAACCGTCGTGCCGGCAGCGGTCAGGGGCGACTCCCACGTGCCAATGCCCGGAATGGGCGGCAGTTGCGACGGCAGCGGCGGTATGATGAATTCTGCGGGCAAGCATTCCAACGATCACTGCAATCATAGCGTTATAATAAGCGGCGATCCGGTTTGTTCGGATATGGAAGGAAATCCCGGCCCGAACTGCTGCGGTGAGCTTGCCATCGGAGAGCCGAATACACTGCCGGATCAAGCCGTACCCGGTATGGCCGCAAAGACGATTTTAACCAAGCCCCGCTCCGTTAGCGAGGGCGCTCGGTAATTATGAGATGAAACGTATTTTAAAGGATAGTAGTAGTAGGAGGAGTAAATCATGAATAAGGTTTTAACGTTAACTTTTTCCCTTGTGCTGGCGGGCTTTTTAACAGCCGCCGTTCCGACGACGAGCTGGGCCAAAATGCCCTCCGCTGACTGCGACGGCAGCGGGGGCATGAAAGACGCCAAAAAGAAGCATTTAAACGATCATTGCGATCATTCCGGCTGTAAAAAGAAGAAGGGAAATATGGGCAAGAGCGGGGCTAATTGCTGCGGCGATCTTGTAAGCGTTCAGAACAGCAAAACCAGCTCCAGCTCCGAACTGTCCGGACCGGGCATAGTCGCAAAGACGATTTCAACCAAACCCCGCTCCGTTAACCAGGAGTAAAAATTATGTTGCGGGGGTTTGATAAAAGGGAGTAAGCAGGAAGACAAACATCACGAAAAGGGGGCAGGCATGGTACAGAAGATAAACAGCGCGCCAAAGGCCGTTGCGCCGATAAGGGGCGCGGGCCGCGCATACCGGTGTTCGCGCTTGCGGCGCGATACCGGGGGGTTTACCCTGATCGAGATAATCGGCGTGCTGGCCATAATCGTAATACTGGCGGGTATGATAGCGCCGACAGTGGTACAGCAGATACAGGGCAGCAAGGCCAGCGCGGAAGAAGGGAATCTCGACAATATAGCGGAAAGCCTGCTGGCGTTCATCCTGCAGCAAAAGATAATACCTGCATCATTCCTGGGATCCAGGGCAACCGGCTGCGATACAACCACTGCAGTCGAGTGGGACTGGGCGGCATGCGTCGCCTCCATGGATAATATACCGCAGAGTTTCATTGCGCAAAGCGATAACGGCCAGGGCTGCAACCGCCTTTACTGGTTCGACCCGGCGACAAACCTGCCGGACCTTTCCACCGGCGGCTCTTACGATCAGAACAGTGACGTCGTGCCTATCTGTGACACTAGCCTGGCCGCCTGTGATAGCCCGGCAGAATTTACAGCGGCAACCCCGCGAAACACGAGAGCAATGATCATTTCGGATATGACCGGCGGGTGCTCCGCAAGTTTGACCGTTAGCGACGCCACAACTTTCAACAATACATGGAATCAAACCACCGGAGGGTATACGGAAAGCCCGACGTTGACGATCAAACGCATAAACTTCAGCCAGATTTTTGAGGAGATATCGCTTCTTAACCGCACCAATACCCAATACGGCAAGCAGACTTTTTACAACGTTCCTACCGGACCAGGAGATGCCTCCCAGCCGGTAATAAGTTTTCCCAATACCGTGACGGTTCAAAATGTATATGTTTCGGGCGACTTTCGCGATCAGGCGGGTGATCCTCGATATCAACTTGACATTGGTTACGGAGCAGGCTGCGAGGGTGCGGGCACCTGTTTTATTGGTCTTACCAATCTTGGCGTTTTACCTGCCAATGCCCCGAATTTAAATGTACCTAACGTTGCCGTAATACAGGCAGAGGTTAAGAGTACGAGCGCCAATGCTGGTGAAACGCCTATCGATGGGTACGTGGGTATTACCGTGGAGTATGAGGCTGATACCGGTTACAATTTAGCCGGTCGAGCCGGTCCTCCGGGCAGTCCTCCGGCTCAACTTGCCGCCGCCGGCGGCGGATCTACGGCCGCGACAACCATATGGGTTATTAATGGTACCGAGCTTCGGTTGTACAGTAATGACGTGGCAGCCGCAAGACAGCTTCTTGCGGTCGTCGTAAAGGAGGCGGATAGCTTCATGTTTTCACCCGGGCCGCCGGCGATCTGGGGGAGGTAGTCCGATGGTTTGGAAAGCACGCCGCGACAAAACTTGTCACCCTGAGCCTGTCGAAGGGCGGTTCGGCCGTTCGATGAACTCACGGCTCACCACGACAAAACCCGTCACCCTGAGCCTGTCGAAGGGCAGCCAAAATACAGCCGGATTTACGATGCTGGGGATCCTTGCATTGATGATCATGTTATCCATCATGGGAGCAATGCTGGCGCCCGGCTTGATACAGCGAATCCAGCGGGACGAAGCGGTGGTAGAGGTAGAAAACCTTAAAATTCTCGCAAGCGGCCTGGAGTCGTATATTTTTCAAAACAGGATAATACCCGCTTCCGGCATTGGCGACGGCGCCAACGGCAATCTTTGGGATGATAATATAGGCCTTATGGCCGGTATGTCGCCGGGTGAAGTGGGTGAGAACTACAGGAAATGCGGCCGCCTTTACTGGTTCGACCCGGCGACGAATTTGCCGGACCTTCCAACCGGCGGCTCGTACGACCAGGACAATGACACCGTGCCTATTTGTAGTCTACCTGCCTGTGATAGTAATATACCGGCGCAGCTTGCAGCGGCGGCCCCGCGAAACACGAGAGCTATGATTATTTCGGATGTCTCCGAGGGATGCCTTGAGGGTTTGGGATCGGTAGACCGTACAAGCGGCGGCGGCTTTGATAACGCGTGGAATGCGGATAACGCTTTTCTGCAAGACGATGAAACATTGAAAATTATCCGGCTGAACTTCGGCCAGATATTCGAACCGGTTACGCTGAACAGCAGAACAGTCAGCCAATACGGGAAAAAAAGTTATATGAATGTTTGGAGTAATGATGACAGTCCAATAATAGTATTTCCCTCACAAGTGAGAGTTACAAATCTGATCGTTAAGGGTATGCTAACCTTGCCACAAAACATTCCAGACTATTCGCTTGCTGTCGGAACATTCAGTGGGGATGGCACCTTTTTGGCGGTTAATTTTAGTGGCCCGGCTCCTGCGGTTGAATTTATTTATGACTCTACAACGGTTCCCAGTGTAGGCAACATTCCTCAAGATGATGTATTGAGAATTTGGGTTCGGGTAGGGCCGAATGGTGGAAGCCCAAGCGGTCACGTGGAAGTTGTCGTAAACTACGATGCCGGCGCCGTTACGGTTTTCAACAACGGCTCGTCTTATCAGTTGGGCAACGCCGCTTTAGGGACAATCGACGGCGGAACGACCATAACGGTTTGGGTGATAAACGGCACTCCGATTAGAATGTTCAGTGATAATGCCGGCGTTACCCAAATCATGGCGACGGTTATCAAGGACTCTGAAACGTTCGATTTTACGCCCGGGCCGCCGCCGCTATGGAGCCGGTAAGCGTTGGGGGCAGGTGATCACCACGACAAAACTTGTCACCCTGAGCTTGTCGAAGGGTAGTTCAACCGTTTGATAAACTCGCAATGACGGGTTTGGCGCTGCTGCGGAAATTTAAAAACAGATATGGGCAGCATGAGAAGCCGCTTGCAACCGTACATTTGATTCGCGTATAATCCCGTTATTTAGTGGTTTACGGCCATACAATGTATGATTAAGGGGGAGGACGGAATGTATATAAGTTCTTCTGATTGTACCCTTTTCCACTTGTCATGGTTTGGGAGGGTAATCATGACGCGCCGTCCTGAACTTGTCGAGGGATGGTGTGTTTATACTAGGGATTGAATATGCGGCGACGCATGATGTTCGCCGGGATGTGACGCATGAGGAAGGGTGCATTTACCATTTGCGGTTTTTTTTATATTATGGTTGCTAAAGGATAAATGAAAAAAAAGATACTGGGAGTCAGCTTTCTGTACGGCCGGTTCAAGGCCGTGTCCATCGAGAAGTGGGGTGTCGGTAAAAGCTGGGAAGCGCCCTTTATGGTGAAAGAAGCAAACGACATGAAAGAAGCGCTGGCTACGGCGGTTGAATCGACCAAGTATACCGGACGCGATGTAACCTTCGTCATAGAGGACAAGCTTCTGGATCACCAGTTCCAGAAGGTACCTCCGATGAAACAAAAGGACCTTTCGCTTTACCTGTCGCGTAAGGTGGCGCAGGAAAAGAAATTCGAGGGCGAGGCTATCTATAGCTACAGCCGGACAGTCTCCCCCAAGGGCGGCGAAGTTGTTTCGGTAAATGTTCTTCCCAAATCGTTTCTGGACGGTATAGTGACGGCCTGCCGCACCCTCGACCTGAATATCGTCAGGATGGTTCCGATGTCCGTGGTACTGGCGCAGCAGATTCGCAACCTTAGCATCAATGATAACGAAATGGCGGCGGTTATGACTGAAACGGGCGAGAAACTTCCATTGGTTATCGGTAAAACGGACGGGTCCATGATGCTGGACCGGTACCTGAGCCGCGACGTTGACGGGGGCAAAGACGCCTCCAGGATCAGCGGCGAGATCAATCGCTCCATCGTATTTTCAAAGCAGCAGTTCGGCGAAAAAGTCAGCATGCTGCGTCTTATGGGCAGGTTCGCCGAAAGTTTCGTAGAGAGCCTGCGGGAAAAACTTGAAATCCCTGTTGAATGCATACGTGACACGGACCACATCTTCTGGATACAGGAGTCGATGAAAATCTCTCTGGGAGACGAAAGCAACATGGTCTCCGCCGAAATCCGTAAGAGTTTTTCCAAGAGGAGAACATACAAGATCGCCGCTTTTCTCGTTTTTGCGTTCTGGGTGGCCGCCATCATTCTGGCAGGGGTTATGGAGGTGATAATATTAAGGGGAGAACATAAGCTCAAGTGGACAAGAAAACAGGTTGTAGAGCTGAAAATCAAAAAGGCGGAGTGGGACAAACGTTACGCCGAACTGGAGCGTTTGAGGCGGTCGGTGAGGATGATAGATGAAGACCGCATAGAGCCGTTATCCGGCTGGTTTATTGGTTACCTCGGCAGTACGCTGCCCATCGGTCTTGTGCTTACAAAGGCAAGAGTGTTTCAGGACGGCAGCGAGTGGAAACTCGAGATAGAGGGCAACTCGAACATAGGGCTTGAAAATACCGCGAAGGAGCTTAAGGTATTTGAAACCAAACTTACAAATGGCCCTTACAAGGTGTTCATCACTGGTAACTGGCATAAAGATTGGCTGGAACATCTTCAAAAAGGGATGATAAGGCCGAAAGATAGAAAACCTTTCTCCATAGACGGCGGTATCCGGTGAAAGACATGATTGTAAAATTGCGTACCGTTGTCATGGGGAACCCGGTTATCAAAAGGGTGGTAATCGTTGTATTGCTGACTGTCCCAATCGCATGGCTGTGGTGGTCGCTTGGAGACCGGCTTCCAAAAATTAACAAGTCGATGAAAATAGCGAATACGCAATTTAACAAGCTCGAAATTGAAATTTCAAAAGCGGAATACGACTGGTCGGAAATAGAAGTTATTAAAGCCAAGAAAAGCCTCAACAAGGTAAAAAAGAAGCTGATAGGAAACTATGAGAGCCTGGCGGGTTGGCTTGAAGAAGTAAATGCAGCCGTGGAGTTTGCGGATTACAAGGCGGGGTTCAAGGTAGGAGAAATGGAGCTGGTATCCGAAGACATTGAAGGTATCTCCGTGACTCCGGTAAAGATGACGCTTATCCCCAAAACGCAGAAGGGTAAGAAGGGATATGTAAGTTATCTTAATTTATTGCGGAGAATTCTGGAGCGGCGCTTCGGAGTCGACCTCATTGAAGTAAACATGACAGGCGGCGATAAAGGCGTAAAGCAGATGGATGTATTGTTCCATGTGCTGGTGGGTTTTGATAAAAAAAATATTTATGACCGGTCCGCACGCGGTATCGTACTGAGCAAGTGCGGGAAAAATGTTTTCTGCGTGGAGGGTGCAGCGTGAAAAAGCTGTTCAACAATCCGATGGTTGTCGGGGCGATGGTATTGATAGCGCTGGGGATCGTTTCGTGGAATTTGATAGGACCCACGATTGGTGAAAAAACCGTTCACAAAACAGTAGAACCAACGACGGCAGTCAAGAAGAAATCGAAAGAAAATGAGGCCGCGCCGGTTTTAAAAAACGAACCCGACCGCAAGAACGTCAACAAAAAAAAACTAGGATGGAAATGGGATGGGAAGCGTGATCCTTTCAAAACTCCCGAAGCGCCCGTTATCCAAAAAAAGTACATTGCGCCAACCATGCGGTTACGTTTATATGCGGTATGGGTGGAACCGGGAGTCAGTTATGCGTATATTAACGATAATATTTACAAGGAAGGCGACCGTATCGGCGCCTATCGCGTTGCGGAAATCAAGCCGGATTCAGTTTTGCTGAAGGGGCCCAAAGGCGACAGATTTTTGAAATTCTGAATCCTGTGACGTCATTATTGATGAGGAAACCGAAATTAGCGGGCAGCGCACTCGGAGTGGCAATCGGGATTCTCCTGAAGCGGTTATGGTAATTTTATGATTATGAGGAGGGACACGGTTGGAAAATAATAGAAAGACGCCGACTATCAATGGGCTGTTAACGAGCATAATCATAGGGACGGCTATGATCGCATTTTTGGCAGGTTGCGCAACATCCGCCGATAAGCAAAAAAATTCCGAAGAAACATTCGCATTATCTAAAGAAAAGGTGGCGCTGGAGCAGACGGGCGGCAAGTCTGACGAAGGCAGCTTGGTTGCTGATAAATCCAAGAAATCCGGTCGGCCTGCGCAGTTCAATGTGCAGGAAAGAATGGCTCCTTTATCCAAGAGCCGCTCAAAGGGAAAAAGCAAAAAGCCGAAGGGTTCCTACAGGTTCCAGGTTGCAAATATGCCGATTAAGTCGGCTCTCGCATTATTCGCCCGAACATACGGGTTAAACATAGTTACCGACCTTGATGTGATCGGCAAGATAACCGTAAACATCAAAAACCTCCCGTTCGAAAGGGCTATGGAAGCCATTCTGGACGTACACGGATATTACTGGGAATGGAAGGAAGGGCTTATCCGCGTTCATAAACACGAAACCAAAGCCCTGACCGTCGACTATATAAGGCTCGTAAGGAGCGGTTCCGCCGAAAGCCAGGCCCAGATATCGTCCGGCGGCGGCAAAGGCGGCGGCGGCGGCAAACGGGCCGGAGATATAACAATCAGCCAGGAAGACGAAGTAGACTTTTGGTCTGACCTGGAAGCACAGGTGAGAGAATTGCTTTCCAAAGAAGGGAAACTGGTAATCAGCAAACTTGCCGGAGTAATATTCGTTACCGATTTTCACCCGAACGTGGCGCGTGTAGAGCGTTTTATAAACATTCTGAACCAGGCTATTTACCGTCAGGTGGAAATACAGGTAAGGATATTCGAGGTTACGCTGAACGAGGAGTCAAGCCTGGGGATGGACTGGACTCAGGCCGTTAATGAAGGCGCGGGCGCGAGTGTCTCGTCCTCCAACGTGATAGTAAATCCTTTCGGCGGGACGCTGGCCAAGAAGTCTACCGCCGTATTATCGTATGGCGTGCTTGGCGGGTATAATTTTAACGCCATGGTACAGTTCATGAAGGAACATGGCGACATCAAGATCGTATCTCAGCCGAGGGTCAGGGTTCTGAATAATCAGCCGGCGCTCATAAAGGTGGGAACCGAAAGGCCGTTTTTCCAGGCCACGTCGACTCCCGTTGCCGGCGGCGGCGTTGCCACGGTTACGGTTACTGAATATGTTCAGTACGTCACTATCGGGGTCGTCTTGTCCGTTACTGCGCAGATATCCGAAGATAGAAAGATAATGCTGGACGTTACCCCCATAATTACGCGTCTGATCGATTCGGTTACATCCAAGTTCGGCTCCACCGCGCCCGTGATGGATGTAAAACAGTCGTCCACTCTTGTGCGCCTGAACGACGGGGAGATGGTGGTGATAGGCGGTCTTATACAGGATGTGGAAACCAAAACGGAGCGTAAAATCCCGCTTCTTGGCGACATCCCGATTCTCGGCTACCTGTTCAAGTCGCAGTACAGTGCTAAAACCAAGCGTGAGCTTGTTGTGTTTCTTACTCCAACGATTGTCAAAGACAAGTAGATACATGTTCAACATTACCTGTAGACGGCGTTATGGATTTTGCAAGTTGTTATAAAGAGCTGGGATTCACGGAAGCTCCGTTCAGGATAACTCCGGATACCAGTTTCTTCTTTCCGGGCAACAGGCATACCGCTGCCCTTAAACATCTTCAGTTCGGCCTCATAAGCGGTGGGTTTACGTTGCTTACTGGTGAAATCGGGCTGGGTAAAACCTTGCTTTGCCGCCAACTGCTCAAGACGGCGCCGGAGGGAACCAGGGCGATTTATATCTTTAACCCGCATCTCGATCTGATAGATCTGTTAAAACTTATTTATCACAACCTCACCGGCATACATATGGATTCGTCTTCTTACGACGAGCTTCTCCGCGAGATAAACATATCTCTCGTAAAACTATCGGAGGAAGGAAAAAAGGTTGCGGTTGTGATTGACGAGGCTCACAGGCTGGGGCCGGAAGTGCTTGAGGGATTACGGCTTTTATCCAACCTGGAAACGGAAAAGGAAAAACTTATATACCTGATTCTTTCGGGGCAGCCGGAACTGGACCGAACGCTTGCGTTGAGGCGGATGAGGCCGCTTGCCCAGAGGATCAGCATCCGGTACAGACTTAAACCTTTCAGGATGAGAGAAACCGTAAAGTACATCAATCACAGGGTCAAAGTGGCATCCAATTACAACAGTTCGCTGTCATTCACCAAAATGGCGTTGCGCATTGCCCATTATTCAAGCGGCGGGGTTCCGCGAAGGATAAACCAGATATGCGACAGGGCATTGCTGGCGGCGTTCTCAATCGGCAAGATGGAAGTGGGCGCATGGACGGTATGGCAGGCGGCAAGAGAAGTCAAGAGGGGAGTTTGAGACAACAGTGACCATAATCGAAGAAGCCCTTAAACGGCTGCACGAAAAGGGAGCCAAACTCGAAATAGAGGACAAACCGGTGGAGGACGAGCCTGAAAAACTTTCCCCCCCTCCCGGCAGGAGTTATGAGCGGGCTTCAGATGTCCACCGTGTTGTTTCCAGGGCAAGGCGCTTCAGGAGGCGGAAGCGGGCCTATCCGGTTATGGGCGCGTTGGTTATTGTTGTCGCATTGGCGTGGTTTGTATGGGATCAGAATGTTTTTGATATCAAACGGTGGTACAAGACCTCAGGTGGAAGAGGAAAAATTTCGGCGGCAAAGCAGGCATCGATAGTTGCGGAGCGTAAACCTGCGGGTTTGGTCAAAACCGCTGTCGGCGGTAAGAAAAAAATGTCCGCTTCTTTCGGTTCACTGTCCTCGAAGAAACAAAAAATCGCGCGTAAAAAGCGTAAAAAAATGGTAAAGGCCGTTTCCCGACCCGCAAAGAGACCAAAAACCGTTTTGGATAAGCCGCTATCTACCGTGAAAAACGTGAAGAAATCCGATACGTCTCAACAAAAAATTATGGCGGCCGTTTCTCCTTCCGTTAAACAACCGGTAGAGGCAGTTGGAAAAAAGAGAGTTGATCTTAAAAAAGCAGGCGAAGTACGGAAGAAAGACTATTTAAGTTCCGGGGAACGTCTCGATTTTGCAAGAGAGCTGATAAATGACAGTTTATACTCCGATGCGCTGGATAACCTTAAACCCATATTTGATGCCCCGCCGGGTAATTGGGAGCCGTATCTGCTTATGGGCACGGCCTACCTCGGTTTGGGCAGGCTGGACAAGGCGGATGATTTCTTCAGGCAGGGAATAAAGATTGACGATGCAAGACCAAGACTGTGGCTGCAGCGCGCCATTGTGGCTCAGCAAAAAGATGACCACCAATCAGCGCTGAAAATATTGCGCGAGGTAGAAAAGATCGCGCCGTCAATGCCTGAGATCAAACTTAACATCGGTTACTCCAACGATGTCCTCGGCAACAAGGCTGAAGCGGCCAAGTCATACCAAATCTTCCTTGCTTATACGGAAGGCCGCGAAGATTATTTTCTTATGCGGCGCCAGGTTTTCCAGAGGCTGCTGAAACTTGGCTACCAGCCGTCCGGTTGACTATCCCCGCAGCCAGGCTATAGCGTTTCAAGCTCTGGCAGATACGATAGATACTCTAACAGGTCTTAATATCAAGACATTACGCATGTGCATCGTATTCATGGTAAAGCAATATGCTTTAGTAATTGATTACGCCGGTGAGTATCGCGTATTGGTTGTCCAGCCTTCGGTCGGGTCGTGGCAGGTGGCTCAGCTTATACTTCCGTTACCTGAAAGCATCTCATCTATAGCGTTTTAAGTTTTAGCGGATACGATAGATATTCCAACAGGCCTGAATATTGCGTATTCCGGTTGTAATCGGCCGGTGATTCCGTTTCAATTCGGCCACCCATTCCGTTGCAAATCGGCCGCCTATTCCGGTGGAAACCGGCCACTTTTTTGAGGTCACCGGAAATGG
>BTTC01000017.1:0-13946 GCA_036244935.1 bacterium
GCCAAGCCGTTGCGATTTTGAAAAAGCTGGACGGTTTGGGCGTGGGCGGCGGTGGTAAAAAATCCGAGTCCCGAAAAAAAGTCAAGGCGGGGGGCTGTTCGCAATGCGGTAAGGAAACGGAAGCAAAAGATAGTTTTTGCCGTAACTGCGGAGCGTCTCTGCGGTAATAACAGTTCCTGCGACCACCGTTCGACAAGCTCAGGACAGGGTGACATTTTTTTGTCATGCTGAGTTTATCTAAAGCATATTGCTTTACCATGAATACGATGCGCATACGTAATGTCTTGATATTCAGACCTGTTGGAATATCTATCGTATCTGCTAAAACTTAAAACGCTATAAGCACGACAGACTCACGGCCTCAGGGTGACAGCAGGGTAAAAACTCTTAGCCGGGAGAGGTTACAAAATCATTTTTTCAGCTTGAACCGCAAATTATCCGTAAGCCTCTGGCTGCCCACTCGTACCGAGACATGGATCATCGCCGTACGCGAGTCTTTGCCAAGCGGCAGGAGCGTCGCGGCATCGACAATCTCGATTCGTTCGGCTCTTGCAAGGCGCGAAGCTGATATCATCGCCTCCATGCGGGATATGACCTTGCTTACGGATTTTTGTCTTTTTTGTCCTTCATGCAAAACAATTTCATCCCTGCCGAGCCTTAACGCGCGGTAGATTACGGATGCGGCTTTCCTTTCATCCGGCGATAAAAGCGCGTTGCGTGATGAAAACGCGAGACCGTCGCGTTCCCGCATAGTTGGACATGGACGGATCATCACCGGCAGGTCAAAATCCTCGACCATCTTTTCGATAAGCGCAAGCTGGTGGGGGTCTTTTAATCCGAAGTACGCCCTGTCGGGCCCGACGATACCGAACAGTTTCAAGACTACGACGAGGACCGCCCTGTAGTGCCATCCGAGTTTTTGGCTCTGAATTCTTTTGAACATCCCCGGCATGACCACGCTTGAATCCGAATTAAATCCGTTGGGGTACATCTGCCTGGCGGAAGGCGCAAACAGCACGTCCGCGCCCTCCCGCGACGACAATAGCGCGTCCGCCTCAAGGTTGCGCGGATAGCGCAGGTATTGATTCTTCCTGAACTGACAGGGATTGACGAAAACCGATACCACCACACGGTCGTTTTCCCTTTGCGCTCGTCTAATGAGCGAACCGTGCCCCTCGTGCATCGCTCCCAGCGTGGGTACGAAACCGCATGCGCCTTTTTTATGAGAAAATTTCCGCGCCCATGATTTCATCATGGAAACGGATTTGATGATCTGTAACGCCACCCTTGTTTATCGGCGGAATTTTGGGGCGGTTACCTGGTACCCGGTTTCAGCGGCTTTAATTCAAGGTGCTTGTTGTCTTCCTTAAGACGTTCGATTTCCACCAGGAGAAACTCCCTTTCGTAATTTATCTCGCGGTCTTTTTTTCCGTCATCGTCTTTCAAAGCCAGAAGTTCCGTGTAGGCCTGCTCCAGCTCCGCTGTTTTACGGCTCAGTTCATTGATCGTGTTTCTTTCGCGCAGCATGCGTTCGATCTTGGCTTTGAGTTCCTCCACGCTGAAGGGCTTCATGATGTAATCCAAAGCCCCCGACTCGATAACGTCGATGTAGGAATACTTGGACGTATGCGCGGTCATAATCAGGATGTCCGATAACGGATACTTCTTTTTGACTATCTTGAGAAGCTCCATTCCGTCCATATTCGGCATACGTATGTCGGCGATTATGATATCGTAAAAACCTTCCTTGAGCCTTTCAAGCGCGACAAGTCCATCCGATGCGGAATTATGATCGATGTTCATGTATTTGAATACACGACCAACCATCTGACGCAATACCTCCTCATCGTCAACTATCAGTATCTTGGTCTTTCCAGTCGTCATCTATGAGATTAACGCTAACATTATAACGCCTGAAAGTCGACGTATCATTACGTTTGACCGTCAGGATTTCCTGAAAAAATAGGTTTTTCTCTCTTCGCCGCGCAAGAGACGGCCTATGTTCGACCTGTGAGCCCACGCTATTATTACAGCCAAAAATATTGCCGACAGATATATTTCGACGGGATAGATAAAACCGTAAACCGCATAACCCGCCATCAGCGTTATCGGAATGGTAAGCGCCATGCTGATTGAACCCAGCGAAACGTAATGCGTGAAACTCACCACAACAAAATATACGGACGCCGCGACAAGTAAGGTACCCGGAAAAAGGGCGAGCATCATCCCCGCTGCCGTGGCCGCCCCCTTACCCCCGCGGAAACCGGCAAAAATCGTAAAAATGTGGCCCAGCACCGACACAAAACCAAATATAACGGACGTTTGCAGCGGATTAAGCAGCCCCGGTTTTATCCACGGAGTTATCAAAACGGTTGCGGCGTACCCCTTGCCTATATCGACGGCAAGAACGGCGATGTACGGCTTTAATCCGAATAAGCGGTAAAGATTGGTTGCGCCCGCGTTGCCGCTTCCGGTTGTGCGAATGTCAATACCGCCCAGTACGCGTCCCGCTATCAGGGCGGCGGGAACCGAGCCCAAAAGATAGGCCATAACCAGTCCCGCATAAAACGGCATCATTTCAATAACATTTACGATACAACGCGGTTCCGCCCGTTCCTTTTAGCCTTGTACAGCTTGTCGTCCGCATACTGCACCAGGTCTTCGCACTTTTTTATATGTACAGGCTTGGAGTCCTCCACTCCCATCGAGATGGTAAACTTTATTCCGTCCTTTTCCCCTTTGAACTTGTGTTTTTCGATGTCTTTACGAATGCGTTCCGCCACCCTTGCGGCCTCTTTCTTTAACGTTTCCGGCAGCATTATTACGAATTCTTCACCTCCGTACCTGGCCACAACGTCCGCAACTCGCACATGCTTGTTTAACAAACGCGCAGTTTCACGAAGCACCATATCACCGCTCAGATGTCCGAACGTATCGTTGATTTTCTTGAAATAGTCTACATCCATCAGAATAATCGACACGGTCTTTCCGTACCGGCGCGCCCTTTCCCATTCGGCTTTCAGCCTTTCGTGGAAATACCGATGGTTGTAAAGCTCCGTCAAGCCGTCCCTTAAAGCCAGTTCCTGTATCTTGCGGTGCGACAGCGCGTTGGATATTGAACTTGCGATATATTCCGCCCCGAGGCGGAGGAACGTGAAATCCGGCTTATTGAAAAACCCTCCGGCGTTGCCGGTCAAATTCAATACCCCCATTACCTTGCCGTTTATCTCCAGCGGTATGCCCATGACCTTGCTGCACACCTCCAGCGGCACTCCCAACGCGAAACCGTCGGAGTATTTGTTTCTGTGCTGCCTTTTCTTGTATTCCGATTTAGAAAATTCCGGGACATAAAGCACCTTTTTCCCCTCAACTACCGTTCTCATAAAGGGGGATTTTTTCAGAGGCACTTTCATGCCGCGTATTTCTTCGGCGTTCGGGTGGTTTTGAGCAAAAAGCCTGAGTTCCTTCGCGGCGTCGTGATAAGTGAAGACGGAGAAAAGATCAACGTGAAAAACATCCGTAAGGTGTTTTTCCAGCACGTCTTTGAGCTGGTCTATTTCAAGAACGTTCATCGCGTTGTTGAACTCCACCATGGCGGACAGTTTTTCCCTGTATTCGCTGATGCGGCACATCGCGCGTATCCTGGCCATGAGTTCGTCGTAGCTGAACGGCTTTGTTATGTAGTCATCCGCACCGGTGTCGAGTCCCTCAACCATGGAAGAGACCATATCCTTGGCGGTAAGGAGAATAATGCCGGCCTTTTCCGTTTCGCTGTTTTCCTTCAGGTGGCTGCATACCTGATAACCGTCCATTCCCGGCATCATTATATCCAGAAGCACCACGTCAGGTTTTATTTTCGGGGCGATCTTAAGAGCCTGCGCGCCCCCGCTGGCCGTATAAATCTCGTATCCGTTCTTCCTGAGCGCGGCCTCGAGGTTCATCACGAGGTCCTGCTCGTCGTCGACAATAAGTATTTTGTTATGCTTCATAAAGCGGAATTAACCAGCAACCGTTTCACGCGGGCCAGAAACTCGCCGACGCTGTAAGGACGTTCGACGAAGTCCGAAGCCCCCATCTTTAACGCTTTTATTTTGTCTCTCTCTTCCATATGTCCACCTAAGAAAATCACCGGAACCCGCTTTGTGGCCGGATCCTTCTTCATCCCGGAATATATTTCAAGCCCGTCCACAACAGGAATATGATAATCCAAAAGGACAAGTTGTGGAAGACTTTTTACTATTTCTTTATGGGCGCCCTCCCCGCTATCGAGCACAATAAGCCGGAATTCGCGTCCCAGCACCTCCTCATCCATCTTGCGGTGTTCAGAATCTCCCGTTATAAGCATTATTTTCTTTCTGGATGCCGCGGCAACGGGCAGGGTGAGACTGAAAACAGCGCCGCCGCCTTCGGCATCGGTGCAGACTACGGCTCCGTTATGCATCTGCGCCATCTTCCGGCAGATTGCAAGACCCAATCCCGTTCCCTTGTAGGCCCTTGTCGCGCCCGAATCCACCTGGTAATAACGGTCGAATATTTTTTCCTTGCGGTCGTCGGGAACGCCTATGCCGTTATCGGCAACCCGGTAAACGATACTTGCCGCGCCTTCAGTCAGGTTGTTTCCCGAATCTGCGGAAATTTTTATTTTTACCGATCCGCCTTTTTTCGTGAACTTGACGGCATTGGCAAGGAGGTTATCAAGTATCTGCGTCAGCATCCGCCCGTCCGCATCTATTTTCGGCAATCCCGCGTCTGTTTCAAGGGACAGCTTAACGCCTTTTTCCTCGAAAGCGTACCGGAAGTTCTCGTATGAAACCATTGCGGCGGATTCGGGATCAATCCGCGAAACGTCCACAAACATCTTGTCCGCTTCCAGCTTGGCAAGATCGAGCATGTCGTTTATCAACGACATCTGGCGGTTCACGTTGCGCCGCATCATCGATAGAAATTCCCGCTGTCTTTTCGATACGCGGCCCAGGTTGCCGCTCATAAAATTATCCACCGCGCCGGATATGGCCGTGAGCGGAGTGCGGAGCTCGTGCGAGATTATCGACTGGAATTCCGCCTTGAGCCTTTCAACTTCCCTGTCGCGCGTTACGTCGCGGATCACCAGCATCCTGCCCCCAGCGAGGCTTCCATATTCAACGTCTATTGCGTTTATCATGTAATCGCGCGCAAAGATCGTTGCCGGCAAATCAGCTTCGGCGGTTATATCAAGTGGATCGCAACCGACGAATACGGCAAGGTCGTCGCGGCTGATTGCCGCGTCTTTTTCGTCGAAACGGAATATACGGCGGGCCGCGGGGTTTTGCATCTCTATTTCACCGCTGCTGCTGCAATAAAATACGCCGTCAATCAAGGAGTTTAAAAGCGATTCCATCTTTTTCCGCTGATGTTCCTGCACCTCCTTCAACTTGAGGAACTTCACCGACTGATTGGTAAGAGTATCGTTGACTTTTTTCAACTCTTTGTTTTTGCGTCTCAAATCGTCGTTAAGCCTCTTTTTCTCGAGCGAGGCGCGGAACTTGAGGATGTTCGTGTCTACCGCTTCCATCAGGTGCGTATACGAAATTTTGCCGATTATGAAAAAGCCTGCGGCCCCTGCCCTGATTGCCTCTTCCCTTTCATTGCCGTCTCCGGGTTTTGCGGCAATGATTACCGGCAGGCTGATTTTCCTGATTCTTAAAAGTTCCGGCAAGTCGAGTCCCGATTCGTCATTTGCGGGCTGGCAGCTTACCAGTGCGATGTCGTAATCGTAATACTTGAGATGCAAAAGCGCTCTCTCAATGGATGGAACGCAATCGGTATTGATTGAGAGGCTTCTCTTATCGAAATAACCGTAAAGGCGGCTTTCAATTTCACCTGTAAACCCTTTGTCACCATCAATAATCAACACCCTGGGGGTGGATGCCGATGCCAGAAATCTCACGTTCCGCCCTCCCGCCTACGCTCATGGCCGTTGACGCGCGTTACATAGCTGCACATTCCCATCCATTATAACCCCAAAGGGAGGTATCTCCCGCTACCGCGTATAGAATGGTTTTAAGCCTAACTTTATTTTGGAACCGGGGTTAACGCTAATGCGGCTCCCCTGAAACAGGGACAAAAAAAAACGCCCGCAGACGGTTACGATCTGCAGGCGTCACTCTTGCAGGTTCCCGTTTAGGCAGGAGGGAACCTAATAGAGACCCAGGACTTATTCGTTATTAACTAAATTAGAAAGAACTTTCCTTCGGAAGAACACGCCAACCATCAGGAAACCGCTTCCCAGAAGGAGCAGAGTCGACGGTTCGGGAACCGGCACCGCCGCGTACACCTGCGTACCAGCCGATATGGGTCCTCCGTTGGGACCGGTCGTATAACCGGATATCGTTGCGTCGGTCAAAACACCAGCCGACGTGGATACCGCACCGAAGAACGTAGTAATTTCACCAGGATCAAGGGTGTTGCAGCATGTGAAATCAAAACTGATTACACCGCCTGTAAGATCCGCACCCGCGTTGGGATAATTATAGTCGGGATAGTTGTAATCGGTGAGCCAGTAAGAGTCCCATGCTCCCATATCCGCAAGACCTGAAAACTGGGTGCTTAATTCGGTAATCCTATGCGTGCCCGCAAGAGCCGAGTTCGTGTACGCTATCCTGTAGGCGTATAGAAAAAGACCCTCAGTACCGGAGGCGGCATTCCCTTCGAAAACAGCCGACCAGACCACGCCGTCATTACCGACTACGCCGTCTATGTCAAATTCGCTCACGTTCCAAACAGCGTTGCTGGTGTCATTGGTAAAACCGAAATCCGAGACAATCGAAGCCTCGCCAATTCCTGTATTGCTCAGCGATACCGCATGGGCCGATCCCACGCTTATGAACAGAACCATGACCAGGGATAGAAAACCCACGATCGCTCCAGAACCAATTATTTTGCTTTTTACCATAACTTTTTCACCTCCTAGAGTTAACAAGTACGAAATTATAAATTTTTTATCCTTTTCAAACATCTTACCGGAATACTAGTACAAAGAACGTACCAAATGGCAATAATAACCTAAATTTCTATCTACATCATTGATTTACAAGGATATTACGCGGGGGTTGATAATCAATCGTACCTGCAAGTTACCACAAAAGTGTAAAGAAATCCGACACCATAATTGCCATCTAAAGGAATTTAAACTACAGAGACAGTGATATATATTTAAATATCAATACCTTACGCAAATAAAAATCATCAATCAGCGATTGTAAAGAAATCCGACACCTTTATAAATATATCTGGCCGATGCAGCATCACAACCTGCAGTTAACCAAGTAGAATCAACACGTTATATTGAAAGATGAGCCCGATTCGTCCAGGTGTAAAAAATTTCGACTCATTTTTATATTTTTATATTCAATCACTTACAGATCAACAGCCGGCGGTTTCGGCTTTTAATGACCTTTTTCCTGCTTTACTTTATATTTTTTCATCAGGTGGTGGAGTGTGGGTCTTGAAAATCCAAGCTCTTCCGCCGCCTTGCTGACGTTGCCTTTATGCTTGGCCATTGCCATGTAGATGTATCTTCTATCGAGATATTCTCTTGCTTTTTTCAGATTCAGATTTTGTTCCGCGTACTGTTCGGCGCCCAAGTCTATATCCTTCGGGGTGATTACGTGCGACTCGGCAAGGGTTGTGGCTCTTCTGATTCTATTTTCCAGCTCACGCACGTTGCCCGGCCATTTATACGCGTTAATGGCTTCAGCCGCTTCCCGTGAAAGATGTCTGGGGCGTTTGGTGCCGGTTGAGGTTTTTTGCAGGAAGACGTTTGCCAGCATCAGAACATCATCTTCCCTTTCCCGCAGCGGCGGCAGGTCGATGGTAATTACGGCCAATCTGTAATACAGCTCCTCTCTGAATCGTCCCTCGGAGACAAGTTTTTTCAAATCCCTGTTTGTGGCCGCAATAACCCTGACGTCAATCTCACGAGATTCCCTGCCGCCCACTCTTTCTATCTTGTGATCCTGAAGAAATCTGAGAATCTTGACCTGCAGCGAAAGCGGCAGTTCCCCGATTTCATCCAAAAAGAGGGTTCCACCGTCGGCCAGCTCCATCCTTCCCTTCCTTTGCGCGTGCGCCCCCGTAAACGCGCCTTTTTCGTGTCCGAAAAGTTCGCTTTCCATAAGGTTTTCAGGAATAGCCCCGCAGTTTATCGGTATGAAAGGTTCGTCTTTCCTTATGCTGCGGTCGTGAATAGCCTTCGATACAAGCTCCTTGCCCGTGCCGCTTTCGCCGGTTACAAGAACCGAAACATCCGTCGTGGCAACCTTCCTGACCGTAGCGAATATTTTCTGCATAACGGAGCTTGACCCTATAATCTCCCCGAAAGCGGTGTCCTGAAGCTTTTTTTGCAGCGTCTTATGTTCAGACTCCAGCTTGGACACGTAATGGGCGCGCTTCAAAATAGCCTTGATCTCTTCAATATCTATCGGTTTCGTAAAAAAATCATGTGCGCCGAGTGATATTGTTTTAACGGCAGCCGAGCGATCCGGGTTTCCGGTAACCACTATCACTTTTGTGGCCGGTTGGTATTGAAGTATCCGTTCCAGCAATTTCAGACCCTCGCTTGTATCTTCGGGATTTGGCGGCAAACCAAGATCCAGCGTAACCAGGGGGGGGTGTTCGTTTTCCATGGTTAGCATGGCCGCTTCGCTGTCCTCGGCCAGAAAAACCTCGTACTCCCTGACCAGCGCCCATTTCATCTGGGTCCTTATATTTTCGTCGTCTTCAACGACGAGCAGGTTAGGCTTTTTCATCTACTTCACTCAAGATACTATCATCCCGTTTGGCCGTCGCGGTTAACGGGCAGGTTCAATGTGAATATCGTCCCTTTCTCTTCCGAGCTTTTCACGTCCACCTTCCCGCCGTGAGCGCCTATAACAGCCTTGCACTGGTACAGGCCGATTCCGAACCCTTTCTTTTTTGTGGATTTGAAGGGTTTGAAGAGGTCATTTTCAATAAACTCCCGCGACATCCCGACTCCCGTATCAGAAATTTCCACAATAACGTTTTCTCCATCCAGAAATACCTTGATATGTATTCTGCCCTGCGACCGAATAGCATCATATGAATTTGTCAGCAGGTTCAAAAGTACCATTTCAACGGCATCGGGATCAACATAAACCGAAGGCGCGCTGTCGATCTCTTTCGTAATAACCACATCTTTTCCACCGGCCGTGTCGGTCTTTTTAATCGCGCGATGGATCAATTTGCCCAGATCGACGGTTTCCCTTTCCAGTTCGATGCCCCCGCCCACGGCAGAAAGTTTTTCTATCAGTCCTTTCATCCTGGATATGGTCCTGTTAATGGCGCTCATGGCATCCCTTTGAAACTCGGGATTATCCATGTTGTCGCGGGCGTTTTGGCTTATAAGCGAAAGGGAATTTGTCAGGTTTTTCAAATCGTGCATGATGAAGGAAGACATCCTGCTGAAGGCGTCGACTTTTTCCGCGTCGATAAGCTCCTGCGCAAGCCGTATATGTTTTATCCGCACCGCCGCCTGCGTCGTCAGCGCATTCACAAGCCGGAAGTCGTCAATCCCGTACTCTTCGCCGGAAATATCCTCCCCCTGAAGCACAAAGCCTACAACCTCTACGCCGGCGACCAGGGGCGCGCATAACACAGCGCCCGTTTCGGCTGCGATGGCGTCTATCCTCTCAACGTTCACTTCCTGCTCACTGTCTTGCCGTATCTCTTTCAATAAAAATGGGCGCATTTGCGATTTTATGGTTTTCAGCAGCGGGTGGCTCGCAACTATCAATCTGCATCCTGTCGGCGTTGCGGGACTATCGGAAAAATAGTTCCTTGAAACGGGATCATGTAGCCAGATGTAAGCAAACTTCGCCGCCATTGTATTCGTAATCATTTCCGTAAGCGTTTTGTGAATTTTTTCTACGGCCATCTCCGAACTTATCCGCTTTATGCTTTCCATCCACTTATCCCTGAACTCGTATTTGTGACTATAAAAATTTCTGTTTATGAAAAGCTGAGCCCTTCTTCTCAACGACGAGTTGAATGCAGTAATGAAAAGAACCAGGATGGAGATGAAAACAAAAAGCGTCGTAAGAAAATAACCGGATGGAATATTAAAATAATTAACTCCGTGAGCAACCAATCCCACCGCAAGAAGATAAGTACCGACCAATAAAACCGTTACGGAGTTATAGACGACGTATCTCGATATGAATATGTCCACCTCGAGGAGCCTGTGCCTTACGATAAACAGCGCCATTACGGATGTGGATATTAATACTACGGCTGACATTACGGGGATAACCTGTACGTTTAGCGCCGAAAAAAGCAGAACCTGGCTGGCCAGATATATATGAAACGCGAGTATGCCCCCGACGCCGAATATTACATATTTTATCTGCCACCTTTTCGCGCCGCCCGATGAACGAAGGGTGTTCTCCAAGTGAACGAGGCTCAGCACCAACCCGACAATAAGGTATATAAAAAAATACCGGCCAAGAGGTCCAAGTATAAAGACGGCCTGCTCCATTTCAGGCGGCGGCAGGAAGATAAACGACTCCGATCCGGCGTTAAAACTGAAAAACAAGGCGGCGATACACACGCCGGCAAGAGCGGGCGCCCAAATTCTAAAACTTTCCTTATGGTTAGCCCTGGCAAAGGCGACTGAAAAAACAAGCCAGACCGCAGGCAGCCATGATTTCCCGATAAGCGCGATTCGCATACCCCCGGCGGCTGTCCCGGACCCGGTTCCCGCAAAAAGAATCATTGCGTTGCCGATCTCGATTACGGCAAGACTGGCCATGCCAAGCGCAAACCCTATGTTGGCCGGATGGCGCGGATGGCGCGAAAAAGTAAAAATCCCAAGACCGATGCACAGCATCGTATTTAACGCGGGCAGAACGGCAAAATAACTATGCACTTAAAAAGTACCCGGTAAGCGGATCAGCCCTTCGACAAACTCAGGGTGACATTTTTGATAGTGCATCAGTTTGAAAATTCCAAATTATCTAATCCCTCAAAAATCCGATTCACGGCAAACCTCCCCTCCTCGGCTCACGAGGAGGGGCGCAGGGGTGGTGTCCATAAACCTTTTGGAATATAGGAAAAAACCCCTCCGACTGCCTGCGGCAGCCACCTCCCCTTCTGCTCGCGCAAGGGGAGGATTATTGCAAAAACCACTTTCTTCATGTGCGTATATATTCAAACTGATGCACTACCACATTTTTGTGTCATGGTGAATTTATCGAACGGTCTAACCATTATGATCGGTTTGTCAACTTCACTTTAACTCCACCATGGCATCCATCTGGTATAAGGCCCGCGTGACACTACTTGTGAAGATGTTAGTTCTTTACGTCCTTCCTATCAAGTTTTCTACTTAACCAACGCCGCTACGCCGACCGGTACGGCATTTAATGCGTTACATCCGCAGCAGGCGCGGGTCGAAAAGCGAGTCCGGCAGGTGAGCGTTTTTCACCATGCGGGTGATCTCGAAGCGGATTTTTCCATCCATTTCAACCGTATACCCGCCGGATTCGAGGTATTCGTAAGAATAGCGCACCGGGCCTATATCAGGTCTTTTTATTAATACCGATTTCAATCTTTGCCTGCCGTCCAGTTCGAGGTTGTAGACAATATATTTTCGAACTACGCGAAGACCACTTTGCGTGATTGTAACATGTGACTTTTCCAGCCATTCAAGCTCAAGGCCCGGCTGTATAAAACGTAAAAAGTCGTCCGGCTGAAATTTCAACCTGCCTATGCGGATATTTACTCCCTTGCCTTTGCGTAAAACTTTATACACATTCTCCGCCGGGACGGCAAAACCGAGGTATTGCGCGTTCGCAATACCTACGAACCACGCCGTTCCGGTCGGCTCGAACAACGTTACGCGCATGGAATCGGGACGACTTACAATCAACGCGGCTTTTGATTTTACCCATACCCCGTCCGTCAGGATTTCGGCGCGCCCAGACATCTTCATGGTGGCGTGGTACGGGTTCGCGTTTGATATTTCATGAATCATGGTCCTTACGGCAAGCCGGTCGGGTTTCGGCGTTGTGGCGCAGCCGCCGCAAACCAGCAGCGCCGCGATTACAGCCGCCGCCATTCCTTTTTTTAATGAATTCATGATCGGTTGGAGATTTTATACGGCCGGAATGGGGAGGGGAAATTTCTTCAGCGCACCGGTCGTTTTTCTTTCAGATTTTTTTTCACTTTTTCAAGTTTGCGTTTGATATTTTCATCATCACGAACCTGCAGCGAAGTTTCGTACGCCTTTCCAGCCTCGGCCTGCATATCAAGAGCCAGATAGATATCTCCAAGATGCTCGTAGATAACCGCATCGGCGCCTTCGTCGTACTTTACAGCTCTTTGTACAGTATCCAGCGCCATTTCGTACTTCCCCTGTTTAAAATATATCCATCCCATGCTGTCCAGGTAATACCCGTTGTTCGGTTCCAGTTCTATGGCCTTTTTCAGATAGGAAAGCGCCTCGTCCAGCTTTATGTTCTGTTCGGCGTAAAGATACCCGATGTAATTGAGCGCGTCGGCATGGCGAGGGTTCAGTTCCAGCGTGCGCTTCATCGCCTTGATGCAGTTTTCGTAGTCCTTTATTTTCTCGTAAGTCGCGCCGAGGTAAAAAGTAAATTCCGGTCTGGCGTCATCGAGCTTGATCGCCTCGTGTATGTTTTCAAGCGCAAACTGGTATTCCTCTCTTTTAACCTGTATGACGCCCAGCAGGTAATACAGGTCTGGATCGTCGTTCCTCAGCGCTATGGCTTTCTGGAGCGTTTTTGCGGTTTTTTCAAGCTGCCCCATCTTTTCATAAATACCGCTGATGTGGACGTATATTTCCACCTTGTCCTGTTCGGTTTTCTCCGCCAGGCTTGTCCATCCTTTTATGGACTGGTCGTACATTCCCATCTCCTCGTATATGCGGGCGATGTAATACGGGGGGGTTTCGTTATCCGGATCCTTGAGGCGAACAAGCTGGAATTTTTCCAAAGCCTTGTTGTACTCCCCGCTCCTGAAGTACAAAAGCCCCATCTTCAGCGCCAGGTCTATGGTGCCGGGATCGTCTTTCTCCATCTCCTTGTATACGTCAAGCGCTTCCCCGTACGACTTTTTAAGCATATAAACGTTTGCAAGACTTTTTTGTATCATCCCGTGAGCGGGGTTCATCGACAGCGCCTTGTTGTATACGTCTATGGCAAGATCGTATTTTTTCTGGATTACATAAACCCAGCCGAGCACTTCATAAGCCTTTATGAAATGCCGGGATTTTTCAATAAGCATGGTTAAAAAACCTTCCGCCTTGTAGTACATCCCCGTGTCGACGTAAAGGCGCGCAAGATAGAAGGTACCCATCTGCGAGTGCGGGTCATATTGAAGCAGGGCAAGCAGCTCCCTTTCAGCTTCATCGTACCATTTCATTTCCATGTAGATGACAGCCAGGGAAAGCCTTGCGTCGGTATGTTCCGGTTTGATCTCAAGCACCCTTTTCAAGTGATACTGCGCCCGCTTGTAATTGCGCGAACTCGAATATATGGCGCCCAGCAGCGCGTGCAGCGGCAGGTAATCGGGATCAAACACCAGCCCGTTAAGGGCGATATCTATCGCTTCCTTATAGTCGCCTGTGCGAAGGCGGATTCTGCTTGCGGCAAGGTAAACGCGCGTAGCGTAAGGGTCGTACTTTAACGCTTCAAGATAGTTATCAAGCGCCTCTTCCATCCGGTTTTCCTTCATGAATATTTCCGCCTTCAGGAAGTGGAAGTAGGCTCTGTAATCGGTTTTGGGTTTAGCCTCAAACCGGGCTTGTTCGTTATTTACCGCATCGGGCGCGGCATAGGGTTTTTGCTGCGTGGCGCACGCCGACATCAGCATTACCCCCGCAGCCAAAAAGAGAGCCGCCGGGCCGACGCCGCGTATTTTACCGCTTCCCT